>JANMGI010000173.1:0-10050 GCA_031374565.1 Paracoccaceae bacterium
ATATATATATATATGAAAGCATGGCCCATGTGCAGGCTGCCGGTCACGTTCGGCGGCGGGATCATGATGGAAAAGGCGGGGTTGCCGGGCTTGGCATTCGCACCCGCGGCAAAGGCCTTCCGGTCAAGCCAGAGCTTGGAAATCCGCGCTTCGGCCTCGGTCGCGTTGAAGGTCTTTTCCATCGGCATCTTGGGCGTTCCTTACCTTACGCGCGGTGTGTAGCGCGGGGGACGCCCAAGGAAAAGCCGGATCACCCGATAAAGGGCAGGAAGGGCTGGCCTTGCAGCGCCTGGACGAAAGTGAAGACGACCAGTGCCGCGAAGAGGCCTGCCGCGAGCCAGACCAACCGGACGGCCTGAGCCGGGGCCAGCCAGACCGCCAGCAGCCCCGCGACGGGAATAAAGTGCAGCGCGTGGGTGGCAAGAAAATGGGCCACGCGCAGGTCTCCGGCATCGCGCGACCAGCGCATCACCCACAGCGCGCGGGTCGAGGTGCCGACAAAATGCCCGCCGTTTGACGAGAGATAGCCGGCGACAGGGACGGTCAGGGCGAAGGTCAGGATCAGTCCAAGTGCGATCGCAAGATGCAGTGCCGGGTCAAGCCCGGTTGCCTGGTTCCGCCAGACTGACACCCCCATCACAAGGCTGGCCGAGGTGAGAAGCACCGCGAACACCCCCATCAGCCCGTAGATCGCGGTGAAGACCGGGATCGTGGTGTTGAAATGCGATGCCGTGTTGATCATCGCGGCAGAGGACAGCCATGTAACCTCACCCAGGATCGCGAAGACCACGGCGGCGGTGAACCAGCGCCAGCGGCGGCTGTGGCGTGTGGCGTCCGGCATGAAACGGGCGAAGAAGGCGAGGGTGATCGTGTAAAGCCCAAGGGCGAAGTGGAATTTGACCGGCTTCATCCAGGGGCTTTCACCCTGAAAGACCCGGGTATCCAGCGCCATTGCGGCGGCAAGCGGGAGCAGGCCAAGGGCCAGCAGGATCGCCAGCGTGGTAAAGGCGGGTGCATCGCTGGCCATGCGGCGCAGGTCGGGCAGGGCGGCGCGGGGGGTCGCGAGGGCGAGGGTCATGCGGAAACTCCGGTCATGCGAGCCCGGGCAGCGAGGCTGGTGCGCAGGGCGGTGAAGGCGAGGAAGCCCGCCGGGCCGAAGAGAAAGGTCAGCACCAGACAAGGCAGGATGAGGAGGTGGGGGATCCCCTCGCTCCGCGCGGTCCGGGTGATCCAGGCGCCGACGAAAAGGTCGAAGGCTAGGTAATGAACCCAACCTGCCAATGCGACGCCGGGGTCAGTGAACAGCGCCATTACATCGGCCAGCGAATCAAACCCGCCGGGGGCTGTAGACCAGTGGACAAGGATCAGCGCGGTGTAGCCGACCGACAGCAAGGACGGGATCATCAGCGACGCAATGGCATCGGTCAGACGGGGCGCGACGGGCGCAAGGGCCAGCGCCAGCCAGCCAAGTATGGCCAGCGGGCCGGTGAGCTGAAACAGGGCGTGGGGGTCGGTGGACATGGGGTCTCCTATCTTGACAGTGTAAGGATATGGGCTGATCGCAGTCTGTCAAGGCAAATTTGACAGTGGAAAGTTTGCGCGTTATTTGAATGATATGAGTGCAGGTCACCCCCGTTTGCGCGCCATGCCATCAATGCAGGATGCTGCACCGCCGCGGCCCTATCACCACGGCGACCTGCGCAGTGCGCTTCTTTCAGCCGCCGAAGCGGAGCTGGCCGAACGCGGGATGGAGGCATTCTCATTGCGGTCGGTCGCCAAGCGGGCCGGGGTCAGCCATGCCGCCCCTGCGCATCATTTCGGCGATGCGCAGGGCCTTCTGACAGCACTTGCGGCTGAAGGCTTCCGACAGTTCCTCGCAGCACAATCTGCCCGCGAGGCAGTGGCGGAAAGCGACCCCGCATCGCAACTGGTCGCGGCAGGCATGGGCTATATCGATTTTGCGATGGCACGGCCGACGCTGTTCCGGCTGATGTGGCAGTCGAACCGGCCGGATTTCGACATCCCTGATCTTGGAAAGGCGGCCCGTGCCGCATTCCATCACCTGGTCGATCAGGTGGCCAAAGCCGGGGGGGAGACAACAGCAGACGAAGCCGCAGTCTGGGCCCTTGCGCACGGGCTCGCGGACCTTCTCGCCTCCAACCGCTTGCGCGGGGTTGGCGCGCTGGACCCTGCCGCGCGTGACGAAATGCTTGCGGGCATCATCCGCCGCGCGCTGCCGGGTGCCTAAACTGGAAGTCCAGCGTCCGGCTTCGGCTGCGCCATGACGATCTGGCTTTGCACCCTTGCCACTGCGGGGTTTGGCAAAAGCCGGTGATGGATCAAGTCGTTCAGCGCGGGCAGGTCGGCGCACCAAACCCGCAGGAGATAGTCAGCCTCACCCGTCAGGGTCCAGCAAGCGACGACCTCGGGCAAAGTGGAGATCAGGCGCAGGAACTCACGCGCAGTGTCGGGCGAATGGGCGGCCATCTGCACCTGGACGAAGGCCTGAACCGAAAGTCCCAGCTTTGCAGGTGACAGGCGCGCACTGTAGCCGGTGATCAGACCATCCGCCTCCAGCTTCGCGCGGCGACGGGCGGCCTGGCTGGCCGAAAGGTTCAAAAGCGTGCCCAGGTCCTGCGCGGTGATCTGCGCATCTGTTTGCACGGCAGCAAGCAAACGGGAATCGGCTTCATCCATCATGCGTCACTCTGTCGCCAGTGTTTTAAAAATCGTAGATTGCGCGCATCTTTCTGGCAATTCAAGCCGAAGAATGCGCGCAGTAGTCGGAAAGGGCGTGTCATCATGTAGTGATCACAGTCTATCCGGAGGAAAACACCATGGGTCCCTTTCCGCACACCGCTCCCCGCGCGGTGATCTCGTCTGAAAACCCGGCCGGGACTGACGGGTTCGAGTTTGTCGAATTCGCCCATCCGAACCCGGATGATCTGCGGGCGCTCTTCATCCGCATGGGCTATGTGCTGACGGCCTGCCACAAGACCAAGGCCATTCAGCTTTGGCAGCAGGGCGACATCACCTATATCCTGAATGACGAACCCGGCAGCCATGCCCGCCGCTTCGTCGATGAACATGGCCCCTGCGCGCCGTCGATGGGATGGCGCGTGGCCGATGCCGCCCAAGCCTATGCCCATGCAGTGACCTGCGGCGCCGAACCCTTCGACGGCCCGGGCAAGACCCTCGATCTGCCAGCAATCAAAGGCATCGGTGGATCGCTGATCTATTTCACCGACCGCTACGGCACCGAAAACCCCTATGACGCGGATTTCGACTGGCTGGCGACCCCGAAACCCAAGGGCGTGGGGTTCCACTACCTCGACCACCTGACCCACAACGTCCATCGAGGCCGCATGGACACGTGGTTCGATTTCTACCAGCGGCTCTTCAACTTCCGGCAGATCCGCTTCTTCGACATCGAAGGCAAGTTCTCGGGCCTGCATTCCCGCGCGCTGACCAGCCCTTGCGGCCGCATCCGCATCCCGATCAACGAGGACCGGGGCGAAACCGGGCAGATCGTCGAATACCTCAAGCGCTACAAAGGCGAGGGGATCCAGCACATCGCGGTTGGCTCCGATGACCTGTACTCTGCCACCGACGCGATTGCCGAGGCTGGGCTGAAGTTCATGCCAAAACCGCCGATGGCCTATTACGAGGCCTCGAAGACCCGCGTGGTCGGCCACGAAGAACCCGTCGAAAGGCTGGCCAAGCACGGCATCCTGATCGATGGTGAAGGCGTGGTGGACGGTGGCGAGACGAAGATCCTGCTCCAGATTTTTTCGAAGACCGTGATCGGTCCTATCTTCTTCGAATTCATCCAGCGCAAAGGCGACGATGGCTTTGGCGAGGGCAACTTCCGCGCGCTTTTCGAATCCATTGAGCAGGATCAGATCGACCGCGGGGTCCTGAAGGCATCTTGACCCTGCGCGGGCGGACGGCCGACCAAGGGTTGGCGTGGGCAATATGCCTACGTCACCCGGCTGATTTCGCCAGCGTGATCGCCTCGGCAAATGCCGGACTCTCGCCCAGGTGGTTCATCAGGATCAGTACCAACCGTGCGTTCAGAGCATGGCTTTCCGCGTCGCTCAGCCCCTTGTGGGCTGCCAGCAGGGCGGCATAGGCGGTATCCGGATCGCGCAGGTTCGGTGTGGTGATCAGGCTCATGCGTCCCTCCCGATAGCTGCGGCTTCCTTGGCGATCGCCTCAGATGTCGCGGTGACCCAGCGGGCCGCGACGATCTGGTCGGGCCGGATCAGGTAGACCGCCTGCGCGGCGTCCCCGAGGTACCGCGTCTGAAGTTCAGGCGTGACGGCCAACTCCAGCACCATCACCTCTGTGACTTTCGGCGCGGGCTGACCAATGGCCAGCACCACCACTTCCCGACCCAGCCGGTCAATCAACCAGCCATTCGCCAAAGGCGCATCCGGGGCGACTGCGCCCGGCCGAGCCGCAAAGGGCAGGGCAGGGTCATCCGATGACCCGGCCAAGGGATAGACGCATGGCCGCGACAACCGACCCGAGTTCACCAGCGGCCGCGCAAAGCCTGCTTTCCCCGCAAGAGCCAGAACAGCATCGCGGAACAGCCGCTCTGCCCCCGCTGCCGGGGACATGAACCGCGTGGTGCGTGAGGAGTTCAGCAGATTTTCATCCGCCCCATGCTGCCGTTCGCGGTCGTAGGCGTTCAGCATAGCCGCATCCGCGCCCTTCGACACCGCCGCCAGCCGCCATCCCAGCGCATCCACATCCTGCAAGCCGCCATTGCCCCCACGCGCCCCAAACGGGCTGACGACATGGGCTGAATCGCCGCAGAAGATCACCGGCCCATGCACGAACTTCGCCAGCCTGCGGCACTGGAAAGTGTAGACCGACACCCAGTCCAGCCGGAAATCCCTGTGCCCCACAGCCTTTTCGATCCGCGGGATCACCTTTTCCGGTTGCCGCTCCGCCTCCGGGTCCGCATCCCAGCCCAGCTGCAGGTCGATCCGGTAAATGTTGTCCGGCTGCTTGTGCAACAATGCCGATTGCCCGGCATGAAACGGCGGCTCGAACCAGAAGCGCCGCTCGGACGGGAAATCCCCCGTCATCTCGATATCGGCGATCAGGAAGCGTTCTTCGAACAACTCGCCATCAAAGTCGAGCCCAAGCATCCCCCGGATAGCGCTTTTCGCTCCGTCGCAGGCGACAACATGGACCGCCTCCAAAGGGTAGGCCCCATCCGGCGTCTCGACCGTCAGAACCACATGGTTTGTCGCCTTTACCGACGTAACCTTGTTCTTCCAGCGCAGGTCGATCAGTTCGGGAAACTCCATCGCCCGGGTGACGAGGTATTCCTCGACGTAGTACTGCTGCAAGTTCACGAAGGCCGGCATCTTGTGGCCCGGATCGGGCTGCAAATCGAAGGTCCAGACCTCCTCGTCGCGGTGCAACGTGCGGCCCACCTTCCAGATCACGCCCTTCTCGACGCATTTCGCGCCCACCCCCAGCCGGTCCAGGATTTCCAGCGACCGCTTCGACCAGCAGATCGCGCGACTGCCGACCGAGACGACGTTGTTGTCGTCCAGCACCACCGATGCGACGCCGTGCTGCGCGAGGTCGATGGCCAGCGCCAACCCGATGGGGCCAGCCCCGACGATGACAACCTTGTGGCGCGGCTCTGGGGCAGTCAGTCCCGGAGGCACGATATATGGGAAGGGGCGATAGTCGTATGGCATCATCAACTCCAGCAAAGCTGCCCTGACCTCAGGCCCATTTCCGTCACATCGTTCTTGAACGATGGTCCAGCCGCCGCAGACACGTCCGGTCCAAAGCCCCAGATTGCGACCGCATGAAGCGGATCGTGCAGTGGGCAAGGATGTCGCAGGTCAAGCTGACTCGTTCAGGGTTGATCCAATTAATAGTTGCACATGCAACCAAGTCAAGCTTGACATGACAACCATGTCGCAACCGGATAAAGCCGTCAGGCGAAAGACCGGGGGCGTGACGTTGAACGAAGGGGGAACGGACAGCAATTTCGACCTGCGGGATTTTCTGCCCTATCTCCTCAACCAGGCGGCCGAGGCGACAAGTCGCAGGTTTCAGGCCACCTACCGGGCAGAGTTCAGCCTGACCCGCACGCAATGGCGCGTCTTGGCAAACCTTGGCCGCTTTGGCGCGATGACCGCCCGCGACATCTGCGCGATCAGCCATATCGACAAGACCAAAGTTTCGCGGGCCGTGGCGGGACTGGAGTCAGCAGGCTACTTGACCCGCGCCACCAGCGATCAGGACCGGCGGGCAGCAAACCTGTCGCTTACCGCAAAGGGCAGCGCTGTCTATACAAAGATCGGCCAGCGCGCGCTTGCGTTCGACGCTGATCTCCGTGCCCGGTTGGACCCCGTGGTAGCCGGCCAGATTGACGCCATTCTGCACGAGATTATCTTGCTTCAGGGAGATCAACCCTTGGCCGACGACGACTGAGCTAGACTTTAGTTCCGTGCCGCGATCACGCCTGCCAACCGCTCGGCATCCTTCCAGGCCCCCCAAATGAACGCCGACCCCCGGCAGGAGAGCCAGGGCAGGCCCATGAAGTACAGCCCCGGAACCTGCGTCACGCCGTCCTGATGAACGGGACGGCCGTCTTTATGGAAGATATCAAGGTCGATCCAGCTGAAGTCGAGTTGGAAGCCTGTGGCCCAGATCACCGCCGAAACGCCTGCTTCTTTCAGGTCCATCGCAAGCAGCGGATGGGTCACGCAGTCGGGCAGAGGCAGAAGCTTGCGTGCTTCGGGTTCCTTTGGAAGGTCCAGACCGTTTGCCACGGCGTAGGCATCGGCCTCATCCAGCACCGACAGGTAATTCCGGTCGCCGTTCTCCATGTTCGTGCGCAGGTCGTCAGCAAAGTGCAGGAGCCCCTCGCTGTACCTGCCCGCCCGGCCCAGTAGTGTTACTCCCAGACCTGCGAGGCGGCGGAAGTCCATCGTGTGGCCGCCATAGGCGCCGCTGACGGCGATGGTGATGTGCTCGGTTCCCGGCGTGGGCGCTTTCATGTCCCATTTGCCCAGTTTTCCCAGCCACCAGACGAAGTCCTGCCCGCGGTAGCGACGCGGAGGGCGGTCGTGCGGTCCGACGGACAGGTAGACGCGACGGCCTGCGCGCGCCAGTTCCTCGGCGATCTGCGCGCCGGAGGAGCCTGCGCCCACAACCAGCACCGCGCCCTTGCGCAGTTGGCCGGGGTTTCTGTAGCCGGTGGAATGAATCTGCATGACAGAGGGGTCGGTGATGACGGTCGGGATCACCGGCCTCTGGAACGGGCCGGTCGCGACGACCACGTTCTGGGCCTCTATTGCGCCGGTGTTGGTTGTGGCGCGGAAAGTGCTGCCCTCCCGATGCAGCTTGGTCACCTCGACTCCGGTGCGGACCGGCAGGTCACGGTCGCTGGCGAACCTCTCGAAGTAGTCGGCGACGGCCTCTTTCGGGGCGAAGGCCTCGGGGTCAATCTCGGTGAACTCGGCATCCGGGAAACGGTCATGCCAGGCTGGACCGTTTGCCACCAGACTGTCCCAACGCCAGGACCGCCAGCGTTCGGCAATCCGGTCGCGTTCGAGGACGAGGTGCGGCACCCCCTGTTTCTGGAGATGGGCCGAGGTGGCGACCCCGGCCTGACCTCCGCCGATGACGAGGGTATGCACTGTTTCGGTCATGCTTCCGGGCCCCCGACGAGAGAAGTGTCCACGGTGGACATTTTCTGATTATATATTGCAATCATATATTTACGCGCGGACATTAACTGTTTCTTCATCTCTGGAAACCTACTCATTTCCGGGCACGCCGTAGGACGGGGCCTGCGTCGGGTCTTCGGCGCGCAGGACGTATGCGGCCATCTGCGGGGCATAAGCGTCCCACGCCCTTCGCAGCATTTCGATGGGCTTTTCGGCCCAGTCGATCCGCAGATCGACCAAAGGCCAGGACAGGCGGTCGGCGACCTTCAATCCGGCGGAATGGACTGGTCCGGCTTCGCCACCGGCGGTAAGCCCGGCCTCCAGTGCCTGCATCAATCGTTCGCCGAGGTGTCCTTGCGCCGTCGAAAAGGCTTCGACCATGGCCATTGGCACCAACTCGCTTGCCAGGAGGTTCCCACCTGCCGCGCAATCCGTGGCCTGCGCTTCGCCCCAAATCCCCAGGACCTGCCGTCCGGAATGGATTGCCGTCGCGCCGGTCTTGTCGATCAGCAGAAGTTGCCGGTAGTCCATGTGCAGCCGGTTGTGGACCAGGGTTTTCAAGGCGTCAGATGCCGGGAGTCCTGCCTCAAGGTGATCCAGCACCAGCGGCCCTAAAACGGGATCGGTGATGTTCTGGCTGGCGACTGCCCCCACCCCCGCCCTGACATGTGAACAACGTGCTGCGACGGCGGGGGAGGAAGACGAGATGGCCATTCCGAACTGGCCGGTCCGGGCGCAGCGGGCGACGATCGAGAAGGTCAATTTTCGTCGTCCGGGATGACAGCAGTGCCGTCGATCTCGACCAGCCAGGAAGGCCGGGCGAGGGCAGTGACAACCACCCCGGTCGAGACCGGGTGCACCCCCTTGATATACTCCCCCATAGTCCGGTAGACGGCCTCCCTGTGGCGCACATCGGTCAGGTAGACCACGACTTTGCAGAGGTGGCTCATGTCGCCGCCGACCTCTTCCAGAAGCTGGCGGATGTTCTGCATCACCTTGTGGGTCTGTTCCACCGGGTCATGGCTGCCGATGTCGCGGGCGGTGTCGAGGTCCTGCGGGCATTGGCCGCGCAGAAACACGGTCCGTCCCCGCGCGACGACCGCCTGGGCAAGGTCGTTGTCGAGTTTCTGCTCGGGATAGGTGTCCTTGGTGTTGAAGGTGCGGTGGCGGAAGTGGGTCATCGTCGGGTCCTTGTGACGGCGGGTATGAGATTGAGCGCCTTGCGGCGCGAAGACTCTTGGTCTCGCGTTTCTGCGTGAAGGACGCAGGATCGCTCGGGGGCCTCCGGCGGGGATATTTGAGGACGAAGAATGCGTCATGGGAGGAGGCTTGGTCCGGGCTGAAGCGCGGCGATTTCGCGCCGGAAGGCGAGTGTGTCGCCAGGGTCGGGCTGGTCGAGCGCTTCGGCCCAGGCGCGGCCGGCGTAAGTGGCCCAGGCGATGGGGCCGGGTGCGGCGGCGTCGCCGATGAGTTTCAGGGACCGGATGCCAGCACCCTGCCAGTCGAGGGCGCTGTTGTCGTGGAAAAGTCCGTCGTTCGGGATGCGGGAGGTGACGTAGACCAGCGCTTCGGTCGGAAGGGCGGTCTGCCGGCCGGTCCAGGTGCAGCCGAGGGTAATCTCTTTGGCACCAATAGCTTCCGGGGCCTTGCTCAGGTGAACCTCCACGCCGATCTCCAGCAAGCGACGCATAATCGTACCTTGCTCCAGCGTGTTGTCGGTCCATTCGGCAACTTTCACGGCGGGTGTGATGAAGTGGACGCGGTTGCCTTTCGCGATCAGAAGTTCGGCAAGGACGGAACCCATGTAGAAATGGTCGTCGTCATAAAGGGCGACGGTCTGGCCTTCCGGGCAGCGGCCCGCCATCAGGTCGTCTGGCGTGTAGATCGGCATTGCCGGATCGGTCGGGACCCCATGCAGATGCAGCCGCGCCACGGCGTCGCGGCGCCAGGTGGACCCGGTGGCGATGGCAACGTGGTCGGCCCCCATCGCGACAATGTCTTCTGCGGTCAGGGGGCTGTCGCGGTAGATCTCGACGTTGGGCATCGGCGCCATCTGCCCCGTGCGATAGTCGGCGACGCGGCCCCAAGCAGAGAGGCCGGGGAGGAGGCGTTCCTTGGCCACACGCCCGCCAAGCGTCGTGCTCGCCTCGGCAAGGGTGACTTTGTAGCCGCGTCTGGCGGCTTGCAGGGCGGCTTCAAGGCCGGTGGGGCCTGCGCCGACAATCAGCACCGATTCGGACGCGCCTTTGGGGCGGGCGCGGTCGGGGTGCCAGCCTTTGCGCCATTCCTCCATGAAGGCGGTGTTCTGGGTGCAGCGGCTGATGCTGCCGGTCATGTCGCC
>JANMGI010000177.1:0-7869 GCA_031374565.1 Paracoccaceae bacterium
GGGTCCCAGATCAGCGATCCGTAGCCGAAGACCCAAAGTGTTTCCTGCATGGCTGGCCCTGTGCGGTGCGGCCCTGTAAACACCGGAGCACGGGCAATGAAAAGGGCCGCACGATGCGCAAGCTTCTGTTCCTTCTGATCGCGCTGACAGCGCTGTGGTCTGGCTACTGGTTCGTCGGGTCCAATGCGGTCCGCAACGCGGTGAACAGCTTCTTTGCCGATGCAGGCGCGCAAGGCCTTGTGGCCGAGAATTCAGGCGTGACCGTTGCGGGCTTCCCGAACCGTTTCGATCTGACAGTGGACGGGGTGAAGCTGTCCGATCCGGCCTCGGGTGCAAGATGGCAGGCCCCCTTCGTTCAGGTCTTCGCGATGACCTGGAAGCCCTGGCACATCATTGCCGCCTTCCCGCCGGAACAGGTGGTGACCCTGCCGGATCAGGCGGTGACGCTTGCCTCCGAAGGGATGCGGGCCAGCTTTCGCGCCAAGCCCGCAATCGACCTGCCCTTGGCGGCTGTGATCATCGAGACCAACCAGCTGACGGCAAGTTCCTCGGTCGGCTGGACTGTCACGGCCGGGCGCAGTGTGCTGTCGCTTAGCGCCGACGAAGAGGTGCAGGGGGCCGGCGATGCGCAGAACACCTACGTTCTGGCGACCGACCTTGCCAAAGTGACTCCTGACCCGGCATTCATGGCGGCCGTCCGGGCCGTGGCGATCCCGGATATGCCCACCTCGGATCTGCCCGATGTGATCGACAGCCTGCGGGAAAGCATCTTTCTGACCACTTCGGCCCCGCTCGACCGCAATGCCGCCAAGGCGAAGCCGTATCTGACCCGTATCGACATCAGCCAGTTCGCTTTCGCCTGGGGACAGCTTGCAGCCACCGCCAAAGGTCTGATCGAGGCGGATGACCAGGGTTTTGCTGCAGGCACGATCACAATCGAGGTGACAAACTGGGACCGTCTCCCGGCGGTTCTTGTGGCCGCCGGTGTGGTCAAACCCGAGGTCGCACCCACCATCGCACGGGGGATGCAGGCGCTTGCCGCCCAATCCGACAACCTGTCCGTCCTTTCGCTGACGCTGGTGCTGAAGGACGGCCAGATGAGCTTTGGCCCCTTCCCGCTTGGTCCTGCTCCCCGGATGACCCCACCCACGGGCTAAGCGTCGGGGGCTAGCGGCAGTACGCCCCGCCCTTCCGGGCCGACGTGTCAAAGTGGAAATGGTCCTCGTGATACCCGTCCGATCCGGGGCCAAGCGTGGTCATGAAATACCCGCACCCGGCCTTGTAGATGCGACGCAGCAGTTTGTTGTAGTTCTGCGCCACCGTCAGCACCTTGCCGTTCGAAAGGATGAACGCCGAGATGTCGATGGCCCGCCCCTTGCCATGCTCGCTGATCTTCGCACCCTTGATGTTGTTGCGGCTGCGGCAGATGTAATGCGCGGCAATCTGCATCTCGACCAGCTTTCCGTCGAACGCGGGCTGCGCCACTTCGTCGACCCACTGGTTCAGCGCCTTGGCAATAGAGCAGTCGACCGTCACCGTCTGGCTAAGCCTCACCCCGGCAAGCGAGGTCACCGCCACCGGATTCTCGACCCCGCAACCGCCGACCTTGGACTTGATCGGCGACATTTCCTTGCCTTTGATTGCCGCGACCCCGCAGACCGAGCCCTTCAGGGACGCCTTCTCGCGCTTTTTCGTCCGCTCTTCCTTCTTTGACGTCGGCGGGATCGCGGCCAGATCAACCTCGTTGTCCGGTAGTTTTCCAGACAGATCCAGCCCCGGGGCGTTCGAGGTAGACTTCAGCACGGCGATACGTTCGGCCAGAGCGCCGGGTCGCGACACCGGGCGCAGGGATCGTGCCATCGCACCTTCGGGCAAGGGACCGCCTCCGGTCGCCACCACCGACGGAGCCAGCGCCGCGGCCTGGGATTGCAGATCGGGCGCGGTGGCGGGCAGAACGGTGGCACCTGTCAGGCGCGGGTTCAAAGGCGGACGGGGGGAACGCTCGATCTCTTGCGCAAGGGCAGCCTGCCCCAGGCAAAGGCACAGGGCCAGAAGCAGTCCCCGCACCAGCCTCAGCCCTCTTTCGCGGGCGGGGCCGCGCGGCCAAAGTCTGGCGCGGCGGTGTCCTGCCCGGCCTCGATGATCCCGCGCCGGATCGCCCGCGTGCGGGTGAAATAGGCGTGCAGATGCTCACCGTCGCCCATCCGGATCGCGCGCTGCAGCACGAACAACTCTTCGGAAAAACGACCAAGAATATCCAGAACCGCGTCCTTGTTGGTCAGGAACACGTCGCGCCACATGGTCGGATCGCTGGCTGCGATGCGGGTGAAGTCGCGGAAACCAGCGGCAGAATACTTGATGACTTCGGACTGCGAGACGCGACGCATGTGATCAGCCACGCCAACCATCGTATAGGCGATGGCATGGGGCACATGGCTGACGACCGCGACGACCAGATCATGGTGCGCCACATCAAGAAGATCGACCTTGGCGCCCATGCCTTCGATCAGACCACGCAACCGCGCCAAAGCGTCAGGGTCACAGCCTTCGGGCGGGGTCAGCAGCCACCAGCGGTTCTGATACAGCGTCGCAAAGCCCGAACGCGGGCCAGAATACTCCGTCCCCGCCATCGGATGACCGGGAATGAAATGCACGCCTTCGGGAAGATGCGGGCCGACAGAATCGACGACCGCCTGCTTGACGGACCCCACATCCGTGACCGTCGCCCCCGGCTTCAAATGCGGCCCGATCTCGGCGGCAATCTCGCCCATCGCCCCGATGGGAACCGCCAGCACCACCAGATCGGCACCCTGCACCGCCTCGGCCGCCGTGTCGCAAACCCGGTCGCAGAAGAGGTCCTTCGCCACTGCCCGCGTCTCGGGCGACTTGGCGTAGCCGACGATCTCACCGGCCAAACCATTCGCCCGCATCGCATGCGCCATGCTCGAGGCAATCAGCCCCAGACCAATCAAGGCGACGCGAGGGTAGATCATCGCACACCCTTGAACTGCGCGACCGCGTGGGCGACCTGCCTGCACGAGGATTCGTCGCCAATGGTGATCCGCAGGCAGTGCGGCAGCTTGTAGCCCGCCACCCGACGCACGATGATCCCCTGCTTTTGCAGGAAGGCATCGCAGGCCTCGGCCTCATCCTGGCTGGCGAAGCGGGCGAGGACAAAGTTCGCCATCGAGGTATCGGACGGCACCCCAAGCTCGGCCAGGGCATTGGCCAGCCAGCTGCGCATCCGGGTGTTTTCGCCGCGGCAACGGGCGACGAAGTCCTGATCGCGTACGGCAGCCTCGGCGGCCTCAAGCTGCGTGGTCGACAGGTTGAACGGGCCCCGGATGCGGTTCAACACGTCGATGACGTGGCGAGGCCCGTAACCCCAACCAACGCGCAATCCACCCAGCCCGTAGACCTTGGAGAAGGTGCGCGTCATGACAACGTTGTCGCGCGCATCGACAAGGGATGCGCCTCCGTCATAGCCCTCGACGTATTCCGCATAGGCCCCGTCGAGGACCAGAAGGGCCTGCGGTGGCAGATTCTCGGCCAGCCGGGCGATTTCCGCTGCCGATACCATGGTGCCGGTCGGGTTGTTCGGGTTGGCAAGGAACACCAGCTTCGTCCGCCGGTTGCAGGCCGCAAGGATCCCGTCCACATCCGCCGTGCGTTCACGTTCCTGCACTTCAACCGGGGTCGCACCCACCGCAAGGCTGGAGATCCGGTACATGAGAAAGCCGTGCTCGGTGAACACAACCTCGTCGCGCGGCCCGGCATAGGCCTGGCACAGGAAGGTGATGATCTCGTCAGACCCGGCACCACAGATGACGCGGGACGCATCCAGCCGATGCACCTCGGCAATCGCGGCGCGCAGCTCGGCATGGTCCGTGACAGGATAGCGGTGCAAGGAATGAACCGTGCGCGCAAACGCTTCCTTGGCCTTGTCCGACGGGCCGAACGGATTCTCGTTCGACGACAGCTTCACCACATTGGCCACGCCCGCCACATGCGCCTTGCCGCCCTCATAAAGGGCGATGTCAAGAATGCCTGGCTGCGGCTTGATCTGGTCGTTCATCCTGGCCCCCGGAGTCGAGGCTCCGTTTACCCGCAGGCAGCGCCCAAGGCCAGAACCTTTCGCCCGGACCGGCGGTTGTGTAGTGGAGCGCTTGCGCGCAGGTCCTTTGTCTCGTCGTCGGGGCTTGCGCCCTCCTCCTCGGCATGCGCGCCGCGCGGGAGTACTTGGCTCAAGGAGCAATCATGTTTGCTCTTTTGGAAGTACTCCCAGGGGGATTTGGGGGCAGGATGCCCCCATCGCCGAGGAGGAGGCGAAGGCCGACGACGAGAGGAAAGCTCTTGGCGCGCCAGCGCTCCGTCAAAGTGGCCCCCAGACTGGCCCCAGACTGGCCCCCACACTGGCCCCTTCAGACCGCGAGGAAGTTGGTAAACTGCCACGGGTCTTCCTCGTCGCGGTCCTCCGCGAAACGGTTGATCCGGTTCTGCAGCGGCGTCCAGTCGCTGTAGTGACATTCGACTGACCCAAGATAGGGACGCTGAACCGCCAGACAGCGGGCGTGATCCATTTCGTCGGCTTCAACAAAGCCCTCGCTCGGATTCTCCGCAGCCCAGACCATTGCGGCCAGCACCGCACTTGTCACCTGCATGCCCGTCGCATTCTGATATGGCGCAAGCTTTCGCGCTTCGTCACACGAAAGCCGCGAGCCATACCACATCGCCCCCTTGGCATGGCCGTAGAGAAAGACCCCAAGGTCATCGCCGCCCGCAACGATCTCGTCCACGGTCAGGATGTGCTGCTCGGGCTGGCGCGCGCCCGCGCCGTTCATCTCGTGCATCGACAGGATCGCGTCGGGGCAAGGGTGGTAGGCATAGTGGCAGGTGGGGCGATAGACGGCGCGGCCCTGATCCCAGACCGTGTAATAGTCCGGGATCGACAGCGCCTCGTTGTGGGTGATGACATAGCCGAACTGCGGGCCTACACCGGGGCACCAGCTGCGCACACGGGTATCCGCGCCGGGGCGGTCGATCCAGATCGCATAACCCGGCCCGTGGTCGAAGGCATGGCCGTTTGCCGGCAATTCCTTTTCATGGGTGCCCCAGCCAAGCTCGGCAGGCTGATAGCCCTCGGACAGCAATCCATCCACAGACCATGTGTTGACAAACACCCCAACCGGCTTTGGCCGCGCCGAAACCTGAGTGTCGCGTTCCGCCACATGGATGCCCTTGACCCCCAGCCCCTGCATCAGAGCCGCCCAGTCCGCCTGGGTCGTCGGGTCCGCCGTGACGCCCGTGTCCGCCGCCAGCAGCAACAACGCCTCCTTCAAGAGCCAGCTGACCATTCCGGGATTGGCTCCGCAGCACGATACCGCCGTCGGCCCGCCAACATAGGACTTGCCCAGCGCCCGCACCCGTTCCCGCAAGGGGTAATTGGTCCGCTCTGCATTGGGCAGCGAGGACCCGAAATAGAACCCCGGCCAGGGTTCCACCACCGTGTCCAGATACTGGACCCCCATCTCCTGCGCCAGTTTCATCAACTCGATGGAATCCACGTCGACCGAAAGGTTGACAATCATTCCCCGGCCTTCCGGGAACAGCGGGCGCAGGACTTCGGCGAAGTTTTCGGGCGTCAGCGCAACCTGCAAATGCCGGAAGCCATGGTCACCCAGGATCTGCGAGACCTCGCCCGAAGGCTCGATCACCGTGAACCGCGCCCGGTCAAACCCGATGTGCCGTTCGATCAGCGGCAGCACCCCGCGCCCGATCGATCCGAAACCGATCATCACCAGCGCGCCCTCGATCCGGGCGTGGTGTTGGGTCGTCATCTGGCAATCCTTTCAGGACTTGTAGGATTTGGCCTGCAGGTAATCCATCAGCGCCATCAGCACACCCGAGACCACGAACGTCAGGTGGATCACGACCAGCCAGAACATCTCGGACTGCCCGAAGGTCACCGCAGAATCGATGTCGCGGATCTCCATGAACTTCTTCAGAAGATGGATCCCCGAGATCGCCACGATCGACGCGATCAGCTTCATCTTCAGCCCGCTGAAATCGACCTTGCCCATCCATTCCGGACGGTCCTGCCCCGCGTCGAAATCGAACTTCGACACGAAGTTCTCATAGCCCGAGAACAGCACGATCAGCAGAAGATTGGCTGCCAGCGTCAGGTCGATCAGCGTCAGCGCGGCCAGGATCATCTCTTCGGCCGTCAGCTCCAGCACCTGTGGCGCGTAGTAGAACAACTCGCGCACAAAGATCACCGACATCATGCCAAGCGCCACGACAAGGCCCAGATACATCGGCGCCATCAGCCAGCGACTGGCAAAAAGCCCACGCTCGAAACGGCTTTCCAGAGAGGATCGGTCTGACATGGGCGGCTCCTGGCGCTGAAAGCAAAAGGCCCGCCGTATGTGGCGGGCCCCTGTTCTGCCAACAAGGGGCAGTCTTAGTTCTTCGCGTAGTATTCGACGACCAGGTTCGGTTCCATTTTCACCGGATAGGGCACATCACCCAGGCCGGGAGTGCGGACGAACTTCGCCGTCAGCTTGTTGTTGTCAACCTCCAGGTAGTCCGGAACGTCCCGCTCGGTCAGCTGGATCGCTTCCAGGATCGCCGCCATCTGCCGCGACTTTTCACGAACCGAGATCACGTCGCCTTCCGCCACGCGGTAAGACGCGATGTTCACGCGCTTGCCGTTCACCTGCACATGGCCGTGGTTCACGAACTGGCGAGCCGCGAAAATCGTCGGCACGAACTTGGCGCGGTAGACCACCGCATCGAGGCGACGCTCCAACAGGCCGACCAGCATCTCGCCGGTGTCGCCGCGCACACGCTCGGCTTCGCCATAGATCTTGCGGAACTGCTTTTCGGTCAGGTCGCCGTAGTAGCCCTTGAGCTTTTGCTTGGCGCGCAGCTGCGTGCCGAAGTCCGACAGCTTGTTCTTCCGGCGCTGGCCGTGCTGGCCCGGACCGTACTCGCGCTTGTTGATCGGGGACTTCGGACGGCCCCAGATGTTCTCGCCCATGCGGCGGTCGATCTTGTACTTGGCAGAGGTGCGTTTGGTCACCGCTGATCTCCTTCAATTGTGGCTCTTTCGGCTTGTCCGAAAAGCGGTTCCCACTTTTCGGGCCTCAGAGTGTTACGAAGGGCGTTGTCCTCTCCGGGTCTCCCCGGCGACAGGCAACCTCTTGCGAGGGCCACCAACACCAATGAAAAGCCCCGGAATCGCTTCCGGGACGTGCTCGGCTTATACAGCGGGAACCGGGGGAGTCAACGGGTCGTCCCGCAGATCTACACCGCAGGGAACAGGGCGGCCAACTTCAGGCCGCCGCTCTTCCACCAAACTTGTCGGCGAGGTGTAAGTGCATGTATAGCAACCTTGGGGACGGCCGGTTGTTTCTTCGGAAAGCTCGAAAGGTTGCATGCTATGCATCGACTGCTAAGGCAACTGATCGACAGGTTCAGGCACCAGTCAGGTCACATGACACCCAATGACGGGCCAATGCTGGAAAGCATCGGTCTTTGCATGGTTCGGAATGAGCAGGACATCATCGAACCGTTCTTGCGCCATAACGCGCAGTTGTTGGATCTCATTATCCTGCTCGACAATTGCTCAACCGACGACACTCGGTCCGTGGCCGTGGCGACAGCTCGTGATCTGGGCAATGTAATCATCGCCGATCTGCCTGACCGCGCGTACAACCAATCGGCAACAATGAGCCGCATGATGCGCTTTGTGCAGTCGGCAGGCTTTGCTGGGCACGTTTTCTTTCTGGATGCGGACGAGTTCTTGTCCGCACATGATCGGGCATCGCTGTTCCAGGAGCTGGCGCGAATTCCGGCTGGCGGTATGGG
>JANMGI010000210.1:0-2701 GCA_031374565.1 Paracoccaceae bacterium
CGATCAGAAGGAACAGAAGCTTGCGCATCGTGCGGCCCTTTTCATTGCCCGTGCTCCGGTGTTTACAGGGCCGCACCGCACAGGGCCAGCCATGCAGGAAACACTTTGGGTCTTCGGCTACGGATCGCTGATCTGGGACCCCGGGTTCCCGGTCGCCGAACGCCGCATCGCTACGGTGCAGGGCTGGCACCGCAGCTTCTGCATGCGGTCGATCCATCATCGCGGCACCGTCGAAAGCCCCGGCCTTGTGCTGGCATTGGACCGGGCCAAGGGCGCAAGCTGCACCGGCGTCGCCTTCCGCGTCGCGCCGGGCCATGAGGCCGGCACCCTGTCTGCCTTGCGCGAACGCGAGCTGGTCTCTTCGGCGTATCTGGAGATGACGCTGCCCGTGACAACCGACTCCGGGCCGCTGGAGGCCTTGACTTACGTCATCGACCCCGATCATGTGCAATACTGCCAGCTTTACCGCGAGGATCAGGCCCGGATCATTGCCACCGCCATCGGGGGACGGGGTGCGAACCGCGACTATCTGTGGTCCACTGTCGCCCATCTGGCCGACCTTGGCATCGCCGACCCCGAACTGGAATGGCTGGCTGAACGCGTCCGCGCCCTTGGCTGACCTTTTGCTTCACACCTAGCGGCTGCCTGCTAGAGTCCGGGTTAAGGTAGGGAACCAGAGGGCAGGATGTCCCAGACAGACAACCAGGCAGCAGAGGTCGCCACGACCTTTTCGCAGCCGATACGGGCGATCACCACCATGCTTCTGGTCTGCGTTCTGGTCGCGGCCGGGGCGTGGTTGATCCATGGCGCCATTGTGGACATTCTGCGCACCAACCCGGTCCTGAACGGGGTGATCGGGCTGGTGTTTCTGGTCGGCGTGTTGACCTGCTTCTGGCAGGTCTGGATTCTGGCACAGTCGGTCTACTGGATCGAAAATTTCGTGCGTGGCACTGCCGAGGCTGAAACCGAAACCCCTCCCCGCCTTCTGGCCCCGCTTGCAGCGCTTCTGCGGTCCCGCTCTGCCCGGATGTCGATTTCGTCCTCGTCCTCGCGGTCGATTCAGGATTCGGTGGTTCAGCGGATCGACGAAGGCCGCGACATAACCCGCTATCTGATCAACCTTCTGGTTTTCCTGGGCCTTCTGGGCACGTTCTGGGGTCTTGCGACCACGGTTCCCGCCGTTGTGGAAACCATCCGCTCGCTTGCCCCGCAAGAAGGCGAAAGCGGGCTTGATGTCTTCGGCAAATTGATGGGCGGCCTTGAAAGCCAGCTTGGCGGGATGGGCACGGCGTTCTCTTCCTCGCTGCTTGGGCTTGCCGGATCGCTGGTGCTTGGATTGGTGGAGCTTTTCGCCGGCCACGGTCAGAACCGGTTCATCCGCGAATTGGAGGAATGGTTGTCCTCGATCACCCGGCTTGGCTACGCGGGCGATGGCGACGGCACCGACCAGAACGCGCTTGGGATGCTGGTCGACCACATGGCGCAGCAGATGGAGGAACTCCAGGCGCTTCAGGCCCAGACCGAGGCGAACCGGTTTCATTCCGAGGCCCGGATTTCTGACCTTGTCACAGCGCTAACCAAGCTGACCGACCGTCTGGAGGCTGAAAAGGGCCAGCCCGCCCTGTTGCGCCGCATCGCCGAAGGTCAGGAAAAGGTGCTGGAGGCCCTGCTCGCCGAAGAAGGTGGCAGCGGCAGCGACCCCGAAAGCCGGATGCGGCTGCGGTCCATCGATGTCCAGCTTCTCCGGATACTGGAAGAAATGTCCGCAGGTCGGCAGGAAACCCTGACGGATCTCAAGACCGACATCGGCCAGCTGACTTCGGCCATCCGGCAACTTGGCCGGTCGGGCGGCAGGGCCTGACATGGCCTCGCGCAGCCGCCACCGCGACAGCAACCTGATCTGGCCAGGCTTTGTCGATGCGGTGACGACCCTGCTGATGGTGCTGATGTTCGTGCTGACCATCTTCACCGTAATGCAGTCCGTCCTGCGCGACACGATCACCACTCAGGATACAGAGCTTAGCTCGCTGACCAGCCAGGTTGCGCAACTGGCGGATGCCCTGGGGCTGGAACAGGCCAAGGCCACCGATCTGGAATCCCGGGTCGCCGAATTGCAGGCGGGACTTGCATCGTCCAGGGCCGAGGGGAACCGTCAGGCCGGGGTGATCGCGTCCCTGACCGCCGACCTGACGGCGCGCGAAGGCGACCTCGCCACTGCCAGATCCCGGATCACCGACTTTGAGGCGCAGGTTGCCGCCTTGCTGGTCCAGCGCGACAAGGCGCGGGGCGACGCGGATCGCCTGACCGTGTCGGTTGCGGACCTTGAGGCCGCGAAGTCCAAGCTGACGACCGAGGCCGAGGCGATGACCCTGGCCCTGGCCAAAGCGCGCGACGAGGTGGACGCCACGGCAGAGGCTGCCCGGTTGGCAGCCGCCCGTCGGGACGCGCTGGAGGCCTTGCTGGCGCAGGAAAAGGCGAAGGGGGCGACCGATGCCGCTGCGTTGGCGACCGCAAAGGTAGAGATCACCGAAGCCGAGGCCACGCGTCTGGCCGATGCGGCGGCCCTGCAAGCGTTGCGCGACCGGCTGGCCAATTCCGACACCGAGTTGACGGCAATGACCTTGGCGCTGGAGGAGGAACGGAAAAAGGCCGAAGCGACCCTGACCCTGCTTGCCGCCGCCCGGACCGAGGCGGCAAAGGG
>JANMGI010000232.1:0-3498 GCA_031374565.1 Paracoccaceae bacterium
TATGTCCATGCGCGAATGACGTGGGCATATTGCCCACCCTACGACGCTGCGGAATGGACATGCACGGTGCGGATCACCCGTTCGCAATGCTGCGCCAGGAGCTTGCGGTTTTCAAACGCATCGACCGGAACCTCTGGGTGAAAGGTCACCTCGACGCGGCCTTGGCGGGGCGTGGCAAGCGTCTTCAAGAGGTGGCTGGCAAAGTCCATGTCGCCCCACCAGCCATAATGGCGAGAATCCTCGCCTGCGGGGGCATGGAACACCACCGTAACCGGCTGGATGTGCATCGTGCGGACAAGGGCGGGGGCGAAGAAGGCCTGGAACAGGGTGGATTTGAACGGCAGGACGCGCGTGGCATCGGTGCTGGTGCCTTCGGGGAAGAACAGGAGGCGATGGCCGGCCATCAGGCGGGATTCGAAGACCTGCTGCTGCTTTTTCGATTCGGTTCCCTTGCGGGCGATGAAGAGGGTGCCGGTGGCGCGGGCCAGCCAGCCGATCAACGGCCAGTCGGCGACCTCGGCCTTTGCGACGAAATAGACGGTCTGGGCGGCGTTCAGCACGAAGATGTCAAGCCAGCTGGAATGGTTGGCAACGATGGCCCCCGGTTTGGTCATCGGGCTGCCGTGGATGGTCAGCGGCAGGCGCAGGATGCGCAGCGCGGTGCGGCAGACGAACATGGTGATGCGGGGGGTGACGGGGCGGGCCTGGCCGTAAAGCGGCCATTCAACCAGCCTGACGAGGAGGAGGACGACCAGCCCGCCATAGGTGAAGGCGCCAAGCAGCGCGCCACGCCAAAGGACGCGCAGCCAGCCAAGCGGCGTGATCTGCAAAGGCGGGGGGGGGGCATCCTCCCACCCGGTCATAGGGCGGCCTTGCGGGTGTAGAAGTCGCGGTGCCGGGCGGACATCTGGCCGGTGTCCATGACAAGGCAGACGTCGGTGGTGTTGAAATCGCGGTCGATCCAAGCACCATCGCCGACAAAGCCGCCAAGGCGGAGGTAGGCCTTGATCAGGGCAGGTGTGGCGGCCATCGCGGCGCGGCGGTCAAGCTGGGCGGCAGGGATCAGGTCCATCTCTTGGCGGTGCGGGGGTAGGGCGCGCACCCGCATTGCGGGCGGGGCGAGGTGGGTGTGGTGCAGGTAGGCAAGCGGTTGGGCAAGGGCGGCACCGTCGGTGCCGTGGAAGCTTGCAGCGCCGAACAGGATCTCGATACCCCGGTCAAGGACGTATTCGGCCAGCCCGTTCCAGAGAAGGAACATCGCCGTGCCGCCGCGGTGGTCGGCATGGACGCAGGACCGGCCAAGCTCCAACAGGCGGCGGCCCGAGGCGAGAAGGGGGGTCAGGTCGAACTCGGTCTCGGAATAAAAGCGCCCGGCGGCGGCACGGCGGTCGCTGGGCATGACGCGGTAGGCGCCGATGACATGGGCGTGGGTCGCGGGGTCGATCTGGCGGTCGACAAGGATCAGATGGTCGAAGTGGGGGTCGAAGGCATCGCGTTCGAGGCCCGCCTCATGATCGACCTGCGAGCCATCGCCGCC
This sequence comes from Paracoccaceae bacterium, assembly GCA_031374565.1. Classification (GTDB taxonomy): domain Bacteria; phylum Pseudomonadota; class Alphaproteobacteria; order Rhodobacterales; family Rhodobacteraceae; genus Tabrizicola. Next base: position 1,538 of record JANMGI010000232.1, read on the forward strand.
AAGTTCACGGATGAAGACCTGATAGCGCAACGCTTGCGCGGCGGTCAGGTCTTCGGGCGTTGTCGCCAGCCGCACGGCATAGGGGGCAGGTTCGGCGGACATCGGCTTTTTCACGGTTTACGGCAGGTCTGACTTAGTCGCGGGTTGGCGGGTTTGCAACCGTTTGTCAATTCGCGTCCCTCTGTAGCAATTCCCGGTTGAGTTTCGTCCGGAGATTCGCACTATGGGTGTTCTGTTCCGGCGACTGGCACAAGGTAGACGCGCTTCATGTCGATCACGACCTTGCCGGCATGTTCGAAGTTCACTGTCACCTTGTTGTCGATGTTCGACTGTACTTGACCCAGACCCCAATCCGCCTGCTCCGGGTGGCGCACCAGCATTCCCGGTTCCAGAATTGACGTCATTTCCTGTCCTTTCGCCCGGTTTCACGCATGCATGACAAGCCCGACCTTGCCGCCCTGATCGCCTCGCGCATCTGCCACGATCTTATCAGCCCGATCGGGGCGATAGGCAACGGGGTCGAGCTTCTGGCGATGGAACCGGGTGGCGTGCGGCCGGAAATGGCGCTGATCTCGGAAAGTGTGGCGAATGCGAATGCGCGGATCCGGTTTTTCCGCATCTGCTTTGGCCAGGCCTCCAGCGACCAGCGGATTTCGCGATCCGAGGTGGTGTCGATTCTGGGCGACCTGTCGCGCGGGGGGCGGGTTGGCTATGGCTGGACCAGCCCGGCAGACCTGTCACGCCGCGAAGTGCGGCTGGCGTTTCTGCTTCTGCAATGCCTGGAAAGTGCGCTGGCCTATGGTGGCAAGGTTGCGGTGACCCGAAGCGATCTGGGCTGGCAGGTCCTGGCCGAAGCGCCCCGGCTTAAGGTGGACCCGGCCTTGTGGGAGGTGCTGACCGAGCCACGCGCGCCTGCAGAGATCGGGGCAAACCAGGTGCATTTCGCGCTGGTCCCGGACGAGTTGGCGCGTCAGGGCCGCAGGTTGGTGACCGAGATTGGTGAGACGACGATCAAGCTGGCGTTCTAGGTATTAGGTCCGGATCGTCCCGTCGCCGGTCACCAGATACTTGAAGCTGCACAGTTGTTCGGCCCCCACGGGGCCGCGCGCGTGCATCTTGCCAGTGGCGATGCCGATCTCCGCGCCCATCCCGAACTCGCCGCCGTCGGCGAACTGGGTGCTGGCGTTGCGCATCAGGATGGCGCTGTCGAGGCGGTCGAAGAAGCGCTGCGCGGTGGCGTCGTTCTCGGTCAGGATCGCCTCGGTGTGGCTGGAGCCGTATGTGCGGATATGGGCGATGGCCTCATCCACCCCGTCAACCAGCTTGGCCGCAATGATCATGTCCAGGAATTCGTGGCCAAAGTCTTCCGGCTTGGCTTTCACGGTGCCTGGTATCTTCATAAGCTCACCTTCAGTGCGGACTTCGACGCCTGCTTTCAGCAGGTCTTCGATCAGCACCGCCCCGTGTTTGGTGTAGAACTGCCAGTCGATCAGCAGCGTCTCGGCCGACCCGCAGACGCCGGTGCGCCGGGTCTTCGAGTTGAGGACCACGCGGCGTGCCTTGTCCAGATCAGCGTCGCGGTCGGCGTAGACGTGACAGATGCCTTCCAGATGGGCGAAGACCGGCACCCGCGCTTCGCGTTGAACAAGGCCGACAAGACCTTTGCCGCCACGGGGGACGATGACGTCGATGAAATCGGTGGCCTGAAGCATGGCCGTCACCATCTCGCGGTCGCGGGTGGGGATGAACTGGATTGCGGCGGCGGGGAGGTTGGCAGATTTGAGGCCGTCGAGCATGCAGGAATGGATCGCTTCAGACGTCTCAAAGCTTTCCGAACCACCGCGCAGGATGACGGCGTTGCCGGACTTAAGGCACAGCGCCCCTGCATCCGCCGTCACATTGGGCCGGGATTCGTAGATGACGCCGACGACTCCGAGGGGGGTGGCGACGCGCTGGATGTG
>JANMGI010000266.1:0-4259 GCA_031374565.1 Paracoccaceae bacterium
GAAAAGATCGGCGGCGGCGGATTCGAGGCCTGGGTCCATCGAGGTCAGCCTTGCGGTGATCGGCAGATAGGCGAACGGGATGCAAAAGGTGGTATGGGCGATGACCAGCGCGCCAAAGCCGAGACCGAGCCCGATGGAGGAAAAGAAGATCAGGCTGGCGATGGCGGTGACAATCTCCGGCACCATCAGCGGGAAGTTCAGAATGGCGTAAGCTGCGGCCTTGCGGCGAACCTTCATCCGCACCATCGCCAGGGCTGCGGCGGTGGCCATGACGGTGGCCAACGTTGCCGCGATCACCGCAAGCAGGATCGAGTTCAGCGCCGCCCCTGCGATCTCCGCATTGGCAAAGACGGCTTGATACCAGCGCCAGGACAACCCGTCCAAACGGCTGATCGACCGGCCTGCGTTGAACGAATACAGCACAAGAAACAGGATCGGCGCATACAGAAACGCAACGGCAAGGGTCGCCGTCAGGCCAAAGCCCGGCAGATTGCGGATGTCCCTGGCGCGCGCGTCGAACCGGGCCATCACGCGTCTTCCCTTGCGGCGCGGCGCGCGATGATGAACAGGGCGATCAGCGTCACTGCCATCAGGATGGTGGAAAGCGCCGCGCCGAACGGCCAGTTGCGGCTGCCCTGAAACTGCATGGCGATCAGGTTGCCCAGCATCAGTGTCTTGCCGCCGCCCAGGATGTCGGGGGCCAGATAGGACCCGATGCCGGGGATGAAGACCAGAAGCCCGCCGGCAATCAGGCCGGGCCGCAGGATCGGCAGGACAACGGCAAAGAAGGCGCGGCGTCGATTGGCGTGCAGGTCATAAGCGGCTTCGAGAAGCGAGAAGTCGAACCGCTCGATTGCCGCATACAACGGCAGGATCATGAAGGGCAGGAAGGATGACACCAGCCCAAGGCCAATGGCAAAGTTGTTGTAGGCAAGGGGCAGCGGGCCGTCTGTCAGGCCAAGGGATTGCAGCGCGCCGTTGATCGGGCCTTCATCGCGCAGGATCAGCAGAAGCGCGATGGTGCGCACCAGAAGGTTCACCCAATAGGGCACCGTCACCAGCATCAGCCACAGCGACTTTTGCCGCGCGGGCCGGGTGGCGATGAACCACGCCGTCGGCAACCCGATGATCAGGCACAGGATCGTGGCGATCCCGGCCTGCAGCACCGACCTGCCAAGAATCTGCAAGTAATCGGTGTTGAAAGCCAGCGTGTCGTCAAAGATGTCGCGTTCGAACAGAAGCCGGACGTAGGCCTCGAAGGACGGTTGCCAGATCACTCCGCCGTATTGGGCGGGCGTCAGCACGGAATAGACCGTGGTGATCGCGATGGGCAGCGCCATAAAGATCAGGATGGTGCCAAGGCTTGGGGCCAGCAAAAGGCGGTGCAGCTTCATGATGCCAGCACCCGGATGGCGCCGGGTTCGGCCCGCAGGCAGACAGACTCTCCGGGGGCGAAATCCTGCGCCCCGCGCAAACCGCCGCGCGGCAAGGTGACGTGCAGAGGCACCGACGCGCCCTCAAGTCGGAACGACAGTTCGTTGCCCATGTAGATGCGCTCGGCCACCCGCAGCGGCCCCAAGTCGCCGGGTATTTGCTGGTCCGCCTGCAGGATTGCGAGGCGTTCGGGCCGGATCGCCAGCGTCACTTCGGCCCCCATCTCTCCCGGGGCTGGAACCACGCCCAGCCCCTCGGCCTTTGCCCCCTCAGCCACAATGTACGCCGGGATCAGGTTGGCCCCCCCGATGAAATCGGCGACAAAGCGGTTGGCGGGGGCTTCGTAGATTTCCTCTGGTCGCCCCACTTGCTGCACGCGGCCGCCCTGCATCACGGCGATGCGGTCGGACATCGCCAAGGCTTCGTCCTGATCATGGGTGACGAAGACAAAGGTGATGCCCGTCTCACGTTGCAGCGCCTTGAGTTCCGACCGCATCCGCTGCCGCAGTTTGGCGTCCAGTGCCGACAGGGGTTCGTCCAGAAGCAGGATCTTCGGCCCCGGTGCCAAAGCCCGCGCCAAGGCCACGCGCTGTTTCTGGCCGCCCGAAAGCTGGTCGGGGCGGCGATGCTCCATCCCCTCCAGCCCCACCAGTGCGACCATGCGCGCGACAGTGGCTGCACTCTCGGGCTTTGGCCGCCTCAGCATCCGCAGGGCGAAGCCTACGTTTTGCGCCACGGTCAGATGGGGAAAGAGGGCGTAATTCTGAAACACGGTGTTGACCGGCCGATCCTCTGGCGGAAGACCGGCCACGTTGCGGCCAAAAATGGCAACCTCTCCGGAGGTCGGCTGGTCGAACCCGCCGATCAGGCGCAGAAGCGTGGTCTTGCCGCACCCCGAAGGACCAAGCAGGGTGAAAAACTCATTTGCCCGGATCGTCAGGTCAATGCCGTCGAGCGCCCGATGTGCCATCGCACCCCGGCCATAGGTCCGGCCAAGCCCGGTCAATCGGCATGCGTCGCCCTGATCCTGCAAATCCCGACCTCCCCTGGCTGGTGCGATGTTCCCGAACACTGCCCGGAAAGCCCCGACCCGTCTTGTCACCATGAAGGGGTATGTGGGGCCGGGAAGGTGCTGCCTTGTCTGCGGAATTCCGGAGCCTAAAAGGGCAAGTCAGTGCGCAGCCCGTCCCGCATGCCTCACAAAGACAAAGCAAAAGTACGGCCAGTGCGGGAAGGGGGAGCATGCTTTCGCAGCTTTGGGTGCGGGCCATGCCCGACGATGATGAGTGCTGTTTCTTATCAGGGCGCTCTGATGCCACACTTTTACGGTTCTGCGGCACTGTCAGGTGCTCACTGGGCTTTCGGGAGGTCGCCTTTGATGTCGTCGGCGAATACTCTCATGAGCCGGACCAATTCCTGGACGTCCCGTTCGTCCCATGTCGCGAAAATGGCATGGCCGATGCGGTCGCGCGCCATGTCCACGGCGTCGGTCATGGCCTTCCCCTTCACTGCCACGTTCGCCTGGCGCAAACGGCGGTCGGCGGCGCTTGCCAGTCGCTCGACAAGGCCGGTCGGCGCGAGCGGCTTGTCGAACTCGGGTGCGGCCCGGAGTTCGGCTGCGAACTCGTCAGCGTCACGCAGGACGCCAAAGGGGTCACAGCACGTCTGGTCGGCAAGGCGGGTGAAGAGGTCGTCCGTGTGCGCTACATCATCGGTGCCGATGGTGGCCGCAGTTTCATCCGCCACGCGCTCGAGGGCTTTTCCGGCAAGACGCTGGGCGTTCGCGCAATCGTGGCGGATGTCGCGCTGACCGGTCTTCATCGCGACGCCTGGCACGCTTCAATGTGAGATCGATAGCGCGGCAGATCGCAATTTGCCCGCTTGGAGGGACGGATGTGGTCCAGATCCAGGGACCTGTCCCAAGTGAGAGCAATATCGACATCGCGGCCGAAGGCCTCTTTGCCATGATGGTCGATAGGATTGACGTGACGATATTCTGATCCAGTCCGCGCCGTGGGCGTCGCCCTAAACGATGAATGCGCGGCTTGCTGATCGCTATCGCGTCGGCCGGGCGCTCCTTGTCGGCGACGCCGCGCATATCCATCCGCCGACCGGGGGGCAGGAGCTCAACAGAAGTGTCCAGGACGCTTAGAGTCTTGGATGGAAGCTGGCGGCGGTGCTGCGGGGCGCTTCAGAAGTGCTCCTCGACAGCTAATAAACGGAACGCCGCCCAATCGCGACGTCGATGCTGGGCCATGTCACTGAGCTGCTGGAAGCTGCCAAGCGCGGCGACATGCACCGCGGACGCAAAGTTCACCGGCCGGACGTAGGGTATCCTGGGTCATCCCATGCCCTCCAGATGGCCAGACGTACTGACAGTCCGCGCGCCGGGGACCGCGCACCCGATGCGCCAATCCACGGCGCAGCAGAAAAACAGACACGACTGTTCGAGGTGCTCAAGGGCGCGCACTGGACACAGCTGGGCAACCAAGTTGCGCGCAGTGTGGTACCGCCACAGCCGAATATGCATATCCATATGTTTGGCCCAGAATGTTTGGCCCAGCGGCGATGTCATCGATGCGAACCATCACGTCTGCGATGCAAATGACCTGTCGTCCGGCGAGTGTGCGCTGATCCGTCCGGATGGCCATTTTGGTGCGACCGTCGCATCCGACGCGGTCGAGGCGCTGGAACGGGATCTCGAAGAGGCAGGTTTGGCGTGAAAGTTGGGGCCGGTATCCAGGCACCGTTCGCGCGGTGATCACGCCACGGCGTAGGCATGGGGGTCAGGTGGCGGTGCGGAAGGGGCTGCGATCCAACCTTCT
>JANMGI010000269.1:0-1811 GCA_031374565.1 Paracoccaceae bacterium
AATCACATGCAGGACAGCGACGACCGAAGGGTCAAGTGAACTGGCTAGGTCCCGAAACGGTGCGTCGGCGACAATGGCGACCAAAAGCAGCCCGCACGCAAAAACGATGGCCAGCGACGACCGGCTTTGCCCCTTTGCGGCACCGCGCAGGGTGGGTCGATTAGAATTCTCGGCCTCGCTGAGGTTGACACGGCCCAGCAGTTCGTCGCGCGATCCGGCATGTTTCACGGCGCACCCCGACAGTCGAGAACATCCAGCGTGACAGTCCGCCCGGCCCCGATGGAAAAGCCCGTGACGGTTCGTGCCGAGAGGCACCCCTTGAGCAGGGCCAGCGGGGCAGAAGCGGTATCGCGTGCATGGATGACGACGGCGCAAGCACCCGGTTGGATGACCTCGACAGCTGGAGCCGAGGCCGGGAAAAGACGGGTGTCCCGCCCCCCGCGCCAGACCAGCGAAGGTTCGTGGTAACCCCAGCCGGTCAGCAGCGGGCGACTGCACCCCTGCGCATCGGCAATCTCCGTCGCCAGTACCACCGCCTGTTCGGTCGGCCAAAGCGCGGGAATGCGGGCCGCCGCCAAGATCAGTCCGGCATGCAGGACGGTGCCAGAAAGGGCAACATATGCCGCAAGGGTCCACGGCTGCGATTTGTATCCGGACCGCAGTGCGAGGCCGGTGGCGAGACTTGCCCCGGTCAGCCCGGCGATGGCAAACCACGCGGCTGGCCAACTGTCCGATCTGACGGCATAGCCAAGGACGACCATGCCCAGCACCAGCCCGGGGAGGACAGCAACGGCGGCAAGTGCCCGAAGCAGTCTGGTCGCAGACGCCAGTCCCGCAGGCAGATGCCCCACGGCAAGGAGGGCCAGCGCCGGCAAAGCAGGGAGGGTATAATGGATCAGCTTTGTCGGTATCGCCTCGTAAAGAAGCCAGACCGGGATCGCCCAGGCCAGGCAGAACCGCGTCGCGGCCTCACGTCGCGCGCGCCAGATCGCCGGAAGTGCCAGAAGCAACAAGGGTGGCGCAGGCCAGAAGGTCAGCCAGAAGGCCGCAAGATAGGTTCCGGGCGGCGCACCCTTTCCCTCCTGCCCGGCAGTAATCTTGGGCAACAGGTCGGCCCCGACGGACCCCAGCCAGAAGGCTCCGTCGCTGCGCACGGTGATCGCCACGAACCAGGGCAGGATCAGCAGCAGCGCCACGATGATCGGCACCGGTGCAAGAAGCGGTCGCAGCCAATCAGCACGCCGGTCCAGCGCGGCCAGCGACAGTGCGGTCAGCGCAGGCACCATCGGTCCGATCGGTCCCTTGATCAGCAGTCCAGCGCCGATCGCCAGCCAGAAGGCGAAGACCGCCCCCCGCCCAGCTGCCTTGTCCAGATAGAGCCGGGCCAGGACCGCCTGGGACGCCAGGATCGTCGCCAGCAGCACCGCGTCGGTCTTGGCGATCCTCGCCTCTCCACCGATCACCAGCCCAGACGCGAAGACCGCAGCCGCCAGAAGTGACGCTGGTCTGCCGAAAAGCGGCACCCCAACCACGGCAACCAGCACCACGGACAGAACGGCCCCGATCAGCGAGGGCAGGCGGTAGACCCAAAGATCCGCGTCTGGGCCTTGCCCAGAGGCAAGGACAGCGGCGCTTTGCAGCCAGTATATCCCGACCGGCTTTTTGTAGCGCGGTTCGTCCTGAAACCGGATATCCACATAATCGCCGCTTTCCATCATCTGGCGGCTGGCCTGGACGAACCGCGCCTCGTCTCGGTCAGTGACAGGCAGCGCCGAGATGGCCGGAAGAAAGGCCAGGACCGCGAACAGGAC
>JANMGI010000270.1:0-4507 GCA_031374565.1 Paracoccaceae bacterium
CGCGCACCAGCGCTGCGTGGCGATGTTGCCCATCGCATAAAGTGCCCCGGCAAAGACCGGCAACAGGGCCGCCAGACTTGCCCCGGACATGGCTTCCGGCCCAAGGACCAACACGACGCCGGCAAAGCCGATGAAGACCGCCAGAATCTGTAGCCCGCCGATATGCTGACCATAGAAGAGGCGCTGGATCAGCAGGACAAAGATCGGAGCTGTGAACAGGCCCGCCGCCACCTGCGCCACCGGCAGGAAGGCCAGCGCGCCAAAGTAGATCACCATCGCCGTGCCGTGGATTGCCGACCGCGCCAAGACCGGACCCGGGCGCTTCGGCCACAGCTTCAACCCCAGCGGCACAGCGACCAGCGCCAGAATCGCGAAAGCCATCGCAGTGCGTGTCGCATGGAACTGCCACAGCCCCGCATCCCGCGCGATCACCCGCACATAGTTGTCGGTGAAGGCGATGACGCTGGCGTAAATCAACACCGCGCCAAAGGCCGCGAGGGTTCGGTTCGGGGGTTCGCTCATCTGCCTGTCCGGGTTCTGCCCCGACACTCATGCCCAGTGCGGCCCGCTGACGCCTGCCCGAACGCGACCCTTCCAGCGGTTCAGGGGTCGCTTGCGTGCAAATGGCCGACGGGTGATTGTCGCCGCCCGCCGGGCCGGATAAGCTACCCGCAAAACAGGCAGAGACCTTGCAGCCGATGACGGCTCTACGAAAGTATCAACGGCTGGAATGTGGTGGCCTGTGGCGCGAGACGCCGCAGGATCAACGACGTGAGGTGCTTGTCCGCTTTGGCGAGGCAACGCTGGTCCTGTCCGATCCCAAAAGTGGTGCCGCAATCAGCCATTGGTCGCTTCCTGCCATCGAGCGGATCAACAAGGGCGAGGACCCGCCCATATTTGCTCCCGGCCCCGACGCCAGCGAAAGCCTGGAGCTGACCGACCCCGACATGATCGCCGCCCTTGGCACCGTTCGCCATGCCGTGCAGGCCGCGATTGCGCGCCCCGGCAGGCTGCGCGGCGTGCTGCTGGCGGGGACGGCCGTGGCGGTTGTGGCAATCGGCGTTCTGTGGCTGCCGGGTGCCCTCGTTCGTCACACGGCCTCGGTCGTGCCCTTGTCCCAGCGCGCCGACATCGGCCAGCGCGCGCTGGATGATCTGGTCCGCGTCACCGGTGCTGCCTGCAACAACCAGTTGGGCTTGCAAGCCCTTGCCGCCCTTTCCGAGCGGGTCTTCGGCCCGGTCGACACCCCGATCCTCTATGTCTTGCCCGAGGGCGTCGAAGACCCTTTGCACTTGCCCGGTGACGTGATCATCCTGCCACGGCGTCTTGTCGAACAGGCCAACGGCCCCGAAGCCGTCGCCGGGGCGGCGCTTGTCGAACGCCTGCGCATGAAGGCGCGCGATCCCATTGTTCCATTGCTGGAGTATGCCGGACTTAGCGCGACGGTGCAGCTTCTGACCACCGCCAGCCTGCCTGACACTGCCCTCAATGGCTACGGCGAAGCGATCCTGCGCGCCGCTCCGGTTGCGCTGGCGGACACCGCAATCCTGTCGGCTTTCGAAGCAGCGCAAATCCCGGCCACACCCTATGCGCTGGCGCTGGACCCCGATGGCAAGGCGACAGCGGGCCTTCTGGCGGGCGACCCCTACAAGGGCCTCGCCCCGTCACCGCTGATCCCGGACGAATCCTGGGTCGCGCTGCAAGGTATCTGCGGCGGGTAACGCCGTACGTCAGGGCCGGACCACGATTGCATCCGGAAAACCGTCGCCTCGCAGCGCATCCCGCGCCGCGCCCGCAGAAGCCGCGTCCGGGAACGGCCCGGCAAAGACAGTGACCAGCGATGACGTTGCGCCCTGCACCCGGCCCTTGACCACCCCGTATTTCAGCGCGGTCAACTTCGCCTCGGCCCGCGCGGCATTATCGGCAACGCCAAAGCTTCCGACTGCAACGAAGTAGCCGCCCGTTCCCACATCCGTTCTGACAGCGGCAGTGTCCGCGCGAGGTTTCGCCTCAGTCGCCGCCCCAGCCTCTGGCACCGGTTGCACGCCGATCTCTTCGGCAACCGGCACCCGATTGCCGGACGGTGGGTTGCCACAGATCGGGGCCCCTTCGCGCGTGACCCTGGGAACCCACAGCACTTCTCCGCCCGACCCGGCCCGAACGAACATGCAGCCCCTGCTGTCCACGTATTGCTGCCCCGCATACGACGCGGGCGGCAGTTCGGCCGGACGGATCGGGTCGCGCGCCAGCGCCGGGGCCGTCACCGCCGCCAGACCCAGCGCAGCTGCTACCAGTCGGCGCATCACTTGGTCCCGAACATCCGGTCCCCGGCATCGCCAAGGCCCGGCACGATATAGCCGTGGTCGTTCAAATGGCTGTCCACCGCCGCCGTGACGATGGGCACATCCGGGTGCGCTTCCTTCATCCGGGCGATCCCTTCCGGAGCAGCCAGAAGACACAGGAAACGGATCTGTTTCGCCCCCGACTGCTTCAACAGTGCCACCGCCGCCGCGGATGAATTCCCTGTCGCCAGCATCGGATCCACGACGATGGCGATGCGGTCCTCCATGTGATCCGGCAGTTTGCAATAATATTGCACCGGCTGCAGCGTCTCGGGGTCGCGATATAGGCCGACAAACCCCACCCGCGCAGCCGGAACCAGCTCCAGAATGCCGTCAAGCAACCCGTTCCCCGCCCGCAGGATCGAAACCAGCGCCAGCTTCTTGCCTTCGATGGCGGGGGCGTCCATCGGTTCCAGCGGGGTCTCGATCCGCTTGGTCGTCATCGGCAGTTCCCGAGTGACCTCATAGGCCAGCAACAGGCTGATCTCGCGCAGAAGCTTCCTGAAGCTTGCTGTCGAGGTGTCCTTCTCGCGCATCAGGGTCAGCTTGTGCTGGACCAGAGGGTGCGTGACGACAGTCAGGTGATCCAGCATTCAGGCCTCCAGCAACTTTGCGATCCTGGCCTTGGTATCGGCATCGCAGAAGGCCGCGTCAAGCGACTGGCGCGCGATCCGCCGGAATTGCCCCTCATCCCAGTCGAAGGCGCGGTGCAGCTCCTCGTATTCCCGTTCCATCGTGGTGTGGAAGAACGGCGGATCGTCGGTGCTGATGGTAACCTTCACCCCCCGCCGGTCCAGTTCGTTGATCGGATGGTCTCTGAACGTCGGATAGATGCCCAGAGTCACGTTCGACCCCGGACAGACCTCCAGAACGATCCCCGTCTCCGCCAACTCATCGACCAGCGCCAGATCCTCGATGGCCCGCACCCCATGGCCGATCCGCTCCACCTTCAGATCGCGCACCGCCGCCCGCACGCTGTCCGGCCCGCCCCATTCGCCTGCATGTGCTGTCAGCCGCAGCCCCGCCTCGCGCACGCAGTCGAAGGACCACAGGTAATCCTTCGGCTCCCCCACCTTCTCGTCCCCCGCGATCCCGAACCCGACGATCCAGTCACCCGCCGTCTCGGCCGCACAACGCGCCGTCTCCTGAGCCTTTTCCGGCCCGAAATGCCGGATGCAGGTGATGATCCCGCGCAGCGTGATCCCCTCGTCCCGCTCGGCCTGATCCGCCGCCTCTTGCATCGCGTGCAGATATTCCTTCCACGCCCCCACATCCCGCCCGCCGCAAAAATCGGGCGACAGGAACGTCTCGCTATAGACCACCCCCGACTTCGCCGATTCCTCCAGCACCGCCAGCACCAGCCGCTGATAATCGCGCGGGGACTGCAAGGCCGAGGTCGCTGCCTCGTAGACCTTCAGGAAATCCCAGAAGTCCTCGTAGCGGTAATTGCCGCGTTCATCGAACACCCCCGCTATGTCCAGATGCTTCTCTTTCGCCAGTCCCGCGATGAAGGCCGGCGGAGCCGCCCCCTCCAGATGCAGATGCAACTCGACCTTCGGCAGTTCGCTCATGGCATCCCCATTCTATGTCCACAAATATCCCGGGGGTGCGGGGGCTGGCCCCCGCACCAACAGAGACTACAGGAAACTCAGTCCAGGCCCCTGTGCGTTGACCCCCAGATGCGCCGCAACCGACGCACCGACATCGACAAACCCCCGCATCCCCACCTCTCGCAGACCCATACCCCAGCCCACCACCGGCACCCGCTCGCGCGTGTGTTCCGTCCCCCGGAAAGTCGGATCATTGCCGTGGTCGGCGGTAAAGATCGCCAGGTCCCCCGGTTGCAACTGCGCGAAGAACCGGGGCAGACCGGCATCGAACCGTTCCAGCGCCCGAGCATAGCCCGCCACGTCGCGCGGATGTCCGTACAGCGTGTCGAACTCCACGAAGTTCGCAAAGGTCAACGATCCGTCCTCCGCTTCCGCCCCCAACCGAACCAGATGTTCGAAAAGGTCGGCGTCCGACTTGCCTTTCGACAACGTCCCGATCCCCCGCATGGAAAAGATGTCGCCGATCTTTCCGATCGCATGCGTCGCCCGACCTGCCCCCGCCACCCAATCCAGCAAGGTCGGTCCGGGCGGGGCGATGGCATAGTCATGCCGGTT
>JANMGI010000504.1:0-1764 GCA_031374565.1 Paracoccaceae bacterium
GCTTTGCCACATGGTCAAGGCCGGACCAGTCCACGTTCCCTTGGGGCACCGTAATCCCCAACAAGGCCGAGCCGGTCCATTTCCGGCACATCGGGCAGTGGCACACGCCGAAGTTGGTTCCAGTCAGCCGCGCCTTGAAGCGCACCGCGCCACACAGGCAGCCGCCTTCACGGTCAAGGTTCATTTCTGACCCTCCAGACCGGAAGTTCAGCCGTCAGCGCATCGCAGTCGAACAACGGCTGGTTGGAAAGAAAGCCATCCTCGCCGGGGAAGACGAACTGGACGGGTGAGCCATCGATCGGCAGCCACTGACCATCGCCCAGATCGGTCTCGCCCGGTCCGGCGAAGAAGAGCCGCCAGTCGGGGTTCACATACTCATTCCCGCGCGACCGCCGCAGGACAGTGCCCGCAGCATCGTATTCGGTGAAATCCACTTCGGTCTGCTTCAGGGTGATCCCGTCGATCAGCACGGTCTTGCCGGTAAGCCGGTCATAGCCCGACGCGCGAGTGCCCGTGCCGTCTTCCTTCGTCAGACTGAAATCCCAGGTGTCCATCCCTTCGGCGATCAGTTCCGAGTAACTCGCCGGGTCGACGGGGGAAGGGTCCAGTGTCTGCTTTGCCGGATCGTAGCTTTCGATCCACTGCCCTTCGGCATCGATCCTGGAAAAGAAGAACGGCCCCTCTTGATCCATGTCCACTCGCCACTGGTCGCCTGGAGTGTCCGCCTCGCAACGATAGTAGTGCGAGACGCGGCACGCCTTGGACTGCACGGTCATGTAAACGTCGCAACCCGCAGGTGCCTCCCACGTGCCGGAAAGCGCGGGGGCTGCCGGGACGATTAGGGCAAGGATCAGGAACTTCTGCATCGTCGTTTCACCCTCGATCAGGTCACAGATCCTGACGTTTAATTTTCGCCGCACCTACCGTGCGTATGTATGGAACCCATACGCTTTCCATACCGAAACCATACTACTCCGCAGCCACTGCTCCGGTCTGGCTCAAATACCCCAGGATGGCATCCGCCGCCTCGCGCCCATCTCTGATTGCCCAGACCACAAGGCTGGCCCCACGGACAATATCCCCCGCTGCATAGACACCCGGCAGGCTGGTTTCATGCGTGCGGAAATCGGCCTTGATCGTGCCCCAGCGGGTAACCTTCAACTCGGGCACGCCCCACAGGGTCGGCAACGCTTCCGGCTCGAAGCCCAGCGCCTGGACCACCAGATCAGCAGGCTCCACATAGTCTGCGCCTTCGATGATCTCTGGCGACTGACGCCCCGTGGCATCGGGTGCACCAAGGCGCATCTTCTGCACCATCACGCCGTCAACTTCCGTGCCGCCAGTGAACCCCTTCGGAGCAGAAAGCCAAACGAACTCGACGCCTTCTTCCTCGGCATTCGCCACCTCGCGCTGGCTGCCCGGCATGTTTGCCCGGTCGCGACGGTATAGGCACTTCACCGACAAAGCTCCCTGCCGGATCGCCGTGCGCACGCAGTCCATCGCCGTGTCGCCACCGCCGATCACCACCACCCGCTTGCCGCTGGCGTTCAGCTCGCCACTTTCAAACTCTGGCACATCGTCGCCAAAACCATGCCGGTTCGACGCCGTCAGGTAGTCCAGCGCCTTCACGATGCCCGAAGCTCCAACGCCCGGCGCTTCGATGTCACGCGACTTGTAGACGCCCGTGGCGATGATGACCGCATCATGTTGGCCCCGGATCGCGTCGAAGGTGATGTCTTCGCCAATCTTGCAGTTCAGCACGAA
>JANMGI010000360.1:0-1840 GCA_031374565.1 Paracoccaceae bacterium
TGGGGGGCAAGCTTTACAACGGGTATTACGTGCTGGAGGGCGGGCGGGTTCATGGGCGCGTGCTGAAGCACCACCTGCCGAACGATGCGGTCTTCGATGAAAAGCGGGTGTTTGCGTCCGCCGATGTGCATGGGCCCTACGTGGTGAAGGGGGTGCGGATCGGGACGCCGATCTGCGAGGACGCCTGGCACCCGGATGTGGCCGAGACTTTGGCCGAGACGGGGGCAGAGATTTTGCTGATCCCCAATGGCTCACCCTATCACCGGGGCAAGCCGAATTTGCGGCTGAACCTGATGGTCGCCCGTGTGATCGAGACGGGGTTGCCGCTGGTCTATCTGAACATGGTGGGCGGGCAGGACGATCAGGTGTTCGACGGGTCTTCCATGGTGCTGAACCCCGGCGGGCGGCTGGTGGCGCAGCTGCCGCAGTTCGACGAGACCGAGGTGATGGTGACCTTCCGGCGGGGGGCAGAGGGGTGGGAGGCCGATCAGGGTGTGATCCACGAGATCCCGCCCATCGGTGAAGCGGACTACCGGGCCTGCGTGATGGCGCTGGGCGATTACATGCGGAAGTGCGGGTTCAAGAAGGCGCTGCTGGGCCTGTCGGGGGGGATCGATTCTGCCATCGTCGCGGCCATGGCGGTGGATGCTTTGGGGCCGGAAAATGTGCGCTGCGTGATGCTGCCGTCAGAGTTCACCAGCCCGGAGTCGCTGGAACTGGCAACGGCAGCGGCGAAGGCGCTGGGGTGCAGGTATGACTCGGTGCCGATTTCCGGGGCGCAGGGCGCGGTGGGGGAAGCTTTGGCTTCACTTTTCGCGGGGACCGAACCGGGGATCACCGAAGAAAACATCCAGTCCCGCCTGCGGGGCGTGATGCTGATGGCCCTGTCGAACAAGTTCGGCGAGATGCTGCTGACCACCGGCAACAAGTCGGAAATGGCGGTGGGCTACTGCACGATCTACGGCGACATGAACGGGGGCTACAACCCGGTGAAGGACATGTACAAGACCCGCATGTTCCTGACCGCGCGGTGGCGGAACGAAAACCACCGGGACTGGATGAAGGGGCCAGCGGGTGAGGTGATCCCCGAGCGGATCATTGCGCGGCCGCCGAGTGCCGAGCTGCGCGCGAACCAGCGGGATGATGACAGCCTTCCCCCCTATGAGGTGCTGGATGTGATCCTGGAGTGTCTCGTCGAGAAGGAAATGGCGGTCGCGGACATCGTGGCGCTGGGCTTTGACCGGGCGGTGGTGAAAAGGGTCGAGCACCTTCTGTATCTGGCCGAATACAAGCGCTATCAGGCCGCGCCCGGTGTGCGCCTGACGCAGAAGGCGTTCTGGCTGGACAGGCGTTACCCGATAGCAAACCGCTGGCGCGATGACGGCTAAGCCCAGATGACCTTGGAAATCGTTGTCGTCAACTTCTACAGCCTGCGCGATCCGGACGGCTTCGACCGGGCGCTGAAGGCGCTGGTGCCACGGGTGCGGTTGCAGGGGCACAAGGGGCTGCGCAGCTATCGCTTCTTCGGGTCCGGGCCGAAAGAGCGGCGGCTGGTCGCGATCTACGAGGGGCCGGAGGCCTGGGTCGGGCATCATGACCTGATCATGAGCTGGCAGGAGATGGTGGCCTTGCGCGCGGCGGCCCGGCTGGCGCGGACCGACCTTTACGGGCCGATCAGCGCGGCGATGCAGGCCTGGATCGACCAGATGGGGCTGGGCACCAAGCTGCGTCATCAGGGTGAGACGATTGCAGGGTTCCGGCGGTAATCTATGGGCGCCGGGTGTTCGGGGCGCTGATCAGAAGAAATCATGCGGGCCGGGGTGGTCGCCGACAATCTGGA
>JANMGI010000460.1:0-4277 GCA_031374565.1 Paracoccaceae bacterium
CATTTCGACCTTCTGGTCCGCGAAGCCGAAGTCGGCGCGCGCGACATGGTCGCCCACCTGCAAACCCTGCTGGACCGCGTTGCCTGACCGCTCCTCGTGCGCCTTCGTCTTCTCGTCGCAGGGCCTTTGCGCCAGCGAGGAGCGACGAAGTCGAACGACGAGCCGCCCTCAAAGCGCCGTCAGTGCCTCCGTCCGGTAGCCGTTGAAATCAAAGATTTCCCGCGCGGCGTTCAGCCGGTCGGTCGGAATCTCCCCCCGGTCCAGGATGAACCCGAACCGCCCTGACGGCGTGCCGATGGCCAGTGTCCGGTAGCCCACGTCCACCCAGATCACCCACCAATCCTCGCCCTTGACCCGCAGTCGTCCCGGCCCGATCAGGGGCGCGATGCCCGATACCGCCTCGGCCCGCCCCGCAAGGCACAGGGTCCCGGTCAGCCGCAGACCCGCGCCTTCGGGCATGATTTCCACAGCCCCCGCGTCGCACTCACTCGTGGCCCGGAAATCCGCCACCTGTGCCCAGGTTCCCGCCACTTGCGCAGGCTGGAACGCCGCCGCAGACCAGATCGGATCACCCGCCGCGCGAAAGCTGGGACTTGCCACGGGCTTTGCCACACAGGCCGCCATCAGCACCAGGACCGCACCCAGCATCAGTCGAGACACAAGGTCACCCGCGCGCCATTGTCCTGCAAGATCTCGTTGCAGCCGTACATCGGCTTGAACGGCGCACAGGTGCCGGACCGTGCCAGACACACGCTGTCGCACTGGCTTTCCCGCTCGCACCGCTTGCCCGAATCCTTGGTCTGGTAGACGCAGGCCCGGCCCTCGCCCTTTCCGACCCTTGCCCAGCGACCCTTCTTCTTCTCGCAGGCCAGCTGCTGTTCCGACTTCGGCGTCACCGGGATTTCGGTCATGTCGGGCTTGGGCGCGGGTTCGGCCACGTCAGCGACTTCTGCCACCGGCTCTGCTGTGGGTAGAACCGGGGCGGGCTGTGCCGCCGCCGTGCCGGTACCGGCAGGTTTTGCATCCGGCGCAACCGGGGCCGCTGCCTCGCCCGGCAGAGCGTCCAGCGCAGTGACTTTGATCGCATTCCCGGCCACCGCGTTCGGCGTGACATCCGACGCGGCCTTGCCCGAAAGTGATGGCTGGCAGGCCGCCAGAAGCCCCGTTGCGACAAGAACAAGGGCAAAGAAAGACAGGCGGCGCATCGGGCTCTCCGGTTCGCGCCAAGCAGTGCCTTGAACGCCCGTGCGCCGCAAGGCCCGTCAGTATGGCGCGGGGTAGGCCCGGTGGGTTTCCGCTATATCCTCCAGCACTTCGGGCGACAGCGTGACGCCCGCCGCACCGATGTTGGTGCGCAACTGCTCCAGCGTGGTCGCCCCGATGATCGGGATCGTCGGGAAGGGCCGCGTGCGGGTGAAGGCAATCGCCATCTGGCAAGGGTCAAGCCCGTGCCGCGCCGCCACCCCCAGATAGGCCGCCACCGCCGGAAAGACCTGCGCCGTGATCCGCCCGCTCAGGTCCGGGTTCAGGCTGCGGCGCGAGCCGTCGGGCGTGACGTCACCAGCATACTTGCCGCTCAGCAATCCCGTCGCCAAAGGCGAGAACGCCAGCAGCGGCATGTCCTCGATAACGCTCAGCTCCGCCCAGTCGGTGTCGAACTGGCGGCACAGCAGCGAGTATTCGTTCTGCACCGTCGCCATGCGCGGCAGGCCCAGCGTGTCTGCCAGATGCAGCCAGCGCGCCGCCCCCCAGACGCTTTCGTTGGAAAGCCCGATGGCGCGGACCTTGCCTTCCGTCACCAGCGCCTGTGCCGTGGTCAGGTAGTCGGTCATCTGCGCGGTCTCGGCGACCTTCTCGATGCCCTTCGGCGCATAGCGCCAGGACTGGCGGAAGTGATACCCGCCCCGGTTCGGCCAATGCAGCTGGTAAAGATCGATGTAGTCTGTCTTCAGCCGTTTCAGGCTGGCCTCGACCGCCGCCCGCATCGTGGCCCCCGTCGTCACCTCACCCGGCCGCAGGATCGGCCCCTTCCCCGCCACCTTGGTCGCCAGCACCACCCGGTCCCGCCCTCCGCGCGCGGCAAACCAGGTCCCGATGATCTCTTCGGTCCGCCCCGCCGTTTCCGCCCGCACCGGGTTCACCGGATACATCTCGGCGGTGTCCCAGAACGTCACCCCCGCCTCCAGCGCCATGTCGGCCTGGGCGTGGCCCTCGGCCTCGGTGTTCTGCGTCCCCCAGGTCATCGTGCCAAGGCACAGCTCGGAGACCGTCAGGCCGGTCTTGCCAAGGGTCAGGGTTTTCATCGACGGCTCCTTCTGGTTGCGGGGAAAGCTAGGCCGGATCGGCGGCAGAGCAAAGGGCAGCGCTTGAGAACATTGCACGAACACGCTACCTTTTCCGCATGAGTCTGCCAATCCATCAGCATCGCCAGACCCCGGCGCAGCAGCCCCTTGCCGGGGATCTCACCCTGCAACGGGGCAGGGTGCATGAATTGTGCGGCCCCTCCCGCCTGATGCTCGCCGCCCGGATCATGGCCAAAGCCCAAGGCCCCGTGATCTGGATCCGTCCCGGCTGGGGGACCGAACGCCTGAACGCCGCGGGCCTGCAACCCCTTGCCGACCCGTCCCGCCTGATCCTGATCCAGGCCCCCCGCGACGAAAGCCTCCTTTGGGCGGCGGAAGAAGCGCTCCGCTCCGGCGCCGCCCCCCTGGTCATCGCGGAACTCCTCACCCCTCCCGCCCTTACCCCCATCCGACGCTTGCACCTTGCGGCGCAAACCGGGGCCGAGGCTGCACGGCGCGACACCGCAACCCCACCCCTTGGCCTGATCCTGTTGCCGGGAACCGGCGGCGCGCAGGGGGTGGAAAGCCGCTGGCACCTTGCCCCTGCCCCCAGCCGTTCGCTTCTGTGGTCGGATGAGGACAGCTTCACCCTCACCCGCCTGCGCGCCCGGCTTCTGCCCCCCGCCAGCTGGGCCTGGCGCACCCGGCCAAAGGGCGAAGACCTGGACCCAAAGCCCCTCCCCGACCTTTAGCCTCGCACAAGAGCTTGATTTTGCCGCCCGGCCCCTACCTGCTACCGTGACCCGGAAGGAGGCACCCGATGCCCAGACCCGCCATATTCGCCCTCGCCGCCCTCCTCTTGGCCCTTCCCGCCAATGCCGCGACCATCGCCTACAAGATGGACACCGCCAATTCGTCCGTGGCCTTCGAGACCGACTTCGGCCCCGACAAGATCATCGGCTCATTTCCGCTGGAGCAAGCCGACCTGAAACTCGATTTCGACAATGTGGCGAACTGCACGGTCGATGTCGCGCTGGACGTGACCGGGGCCAAGGCCAGCTTTCCTTTCGCCGCCCAGGCGCTGAAGGGTCCGAAGGTGCTGGATGCCAAAGACCATCCCCGGATGACGTTCACCAGCACCTCCGTCAAAGGCGCCGGCGATGCGGCAGATGTCACAGGCAACCTTACCATCCGGGGCGTCACCAAAAGCGTGACCCTGAAAGCCAAGCTTTTCCGCCCGCAGGGCAGCGCCGCCACTGACCGTGACCACCTGACCGTCAAGCTCTCTGGCAGCGTCAACCGTTCGGATTTCGGCGCGACGGGCTGGGCCGACATGGTGGGCGATCAGGTCCGCATCGTCATCACCGCCCGCATCGACGCGAAGGGCTGACATGGGGTTAAGAAACGGCCCAGCCGAATTCGGCCTTGTCACACGGGTTATCCACTGGGCCACCATGCTTCTCGTCATCGGCCAGTTGGCCCTTGGCCTCCGCCTCAGCGACATGCAGCCCGGCCTCGACAACCTTTGGCTTTACGGGTTGCACAAGACCATCGGCTTTGCCGTCCTCGCCCTGATCCTTGCCCGTATCGCCTGGCATATCGCCAGCCCGCCCCCACACCCCATCGGCCCGCGCACCCCTGCCTTCTGGGCCGCCCGCGCCGCACATTGGGGGTTCTACGTCCTCCTCATCGCCATCCCCCTCACCGGCTGGGCCGGAAGCTCTGCCACCGGCATCGACGTGATGATCGCCGACCGCTGGACCGTCCCGCCACTTGTTGATGCTTCCGAGGCGGGCGAGGCTTTCTGGTTCCGCCTGCACGACATCCTGACCAAGCTGCTGATCGGCCTGATCACCGTCCACATGCTGGCCGCCTTCCAGCGCGAGATGGCGGGCGACGGCACCCTTACCCGGATGCTCAAAGGCAAGGCGTAGCCCGCTGGCCCTTTTCCCGCGCTTGGGCTAATCAATCGCCGGACTCAAGCGAAGGCGCAGA
>JANMGI010000490.1:0-3209 GCA_031374565.1 Paracoccaceae bacterium
GGTTCGTCCAGCAGCAGGACCCTGGGGTTCAGGATCAGCGCGCGGGCCAGGGCGGCGCGTTGCTGCTGGCCACCCGAAAGCTGCGACGGGCGGCGTGATCCAAGGTCGGACAGGCGCACACGGGATAGCATCGCGGCGACCTCTGGCGCGATCTTGTCCGGGGAAAGCCCGCGCATCTTCAGGCCGAACCCGACATTCCCGGCGACGGTCAGATGCGGGAAAAGAAGCGGGTTCTGGAAGACCATCGCCACCCCCCGCCGTTCCGGGGGCAGGGCGGTGATCGGGCGACCATCAAGGCGAACCTCGCCCTCATCGGGCGAAAGCAGCCCGGCGATCAGCTTCATCGTCGTGGTCTTGCCCGATCCTGATGGGCCCAGAAGCGCTGTCAGTGCTCCGCTTTCGACGGTCAGGTTCAGGTCGTGCAGGGCGGCCTGACCCGCACCCGGAAACGCCTTGGTCAGGTTGGACAAGTCCAGCGTGGTCATGGCCTTGGACCATCGGTCAGGGCGAAGGGGCGTCCCGTGATCTGCCGGGCGGTAAAGACAAGGATCAGCAGACCGGGAAGGATGTACAAAAGCGCGATTGCGGCGGTGATGTCGTTCCGTCCGGCGCTGGCGTAGCTGAAGAGGAGGAGCGGCAAGGTCTGCACCCGTCCGCCACCGATGGCGAGGGTCAGAAGATACTGCGACCACGAGACGAGGAAGGCGAAGAACGCCCCGGTCAGAAGACCGGGCAGGATCGCGGGCAGGGTGACGCTGCGAAAGGTCTGGGCGGACGTCGCGCCAAGGCTGCGGGCCTGAGCCTCATAATCGGGGTCGAGGCGGGCGAAGACGGCGGCCATGATCAGGGTCATGTAGGGCAGGACGGGGATCAGATGGGCCAGAATGACGCCGGGCACGGTGCCGGTCAGCCCCAGACGCAGGAAAAGCCCGTGCAGCCCGAAGACCACGGCAAGGCCGGGCAAAAGGGCCGGGGCGAGGAGGAGAAGGGTCACGACGCCACGCCCCCGGAAGCGGTAAAGGCCAAGCGCCCGTCCGGCGGGGACGCCGATCATGGCGGCTAGCAGGGTTGTGCCAGTGGCGATCAGGGTGGTGTTGGCGAAGCTTTGCAGAACACCGGACGCAGGCGAAAGGGCGTAGCTCCAGGCCGCGCCGGACCAGGTTTGTGGCAGAAGGTCGGGAAAGCGCCAGCCATGGGCGACCGACCAGATCAGAAGTGGCAATAACGGCAGGACCAGCCAGCCCGCAAGGGCGATGCCGGCCAAAAGGCGCAGCCGGTCAGCGCGCATCGGTTGCTCCGATCTTCAACAGGCGCGCGTAAAGGAGCAGAAGCGCCAGGCCGATCCCCGCGATGATCACCGCCATGGCCATGGCTTCGGGGCGGGTGGCAAGGTCGGTGTCGGTCCAGGACTGCCAGGCAAGAACGGGAAGCGCCTTCGGAGCGTGCTGCCCGAGGACAAGGGGCACCTCATACGCCCCGAAGGCAAAGGCGAAGACCAGCGCAGAGGCCGCGGCAAGGGCGGGCATCAGCATTGGCAGCAGCACGTGGCGGAACGCCTGCCAGCGAGTCGCGCCCAGCGTGCGGGCGGTAGCCTCGTGATCCTCACCCAGGGTCTGAAGGTTCGCCAGAAGGATGAGGGTGATGAAGGGCAGCTCTTTCCAGACATAAAGCAGGATGATGCCAATGGAGTAGGGGTCCTGGGTCAGGGCGGGAAAGTCCTGCGGCCCGGAGATGAGACCGGCGACATGGGCAAGGCGGGCAAAGGCGCCGGATTGCGAGAAGAGGTAAAGGATGCCGATGGCGCCGACGATGTGGGGAATTGTCAGGTTCAGCTGGACCAGGAAGCTGATCAGGGTGCGACCGGGGAAGGTCTGGCGGAGGAGAAGGGCCGCGGCGACGGCAAGGATGGCGGCGATGCCGGTCGAGGCGGACGCGATCCAGACCGAGAGGGCGAGGGACTTCAGAAACCCCGGCGAGGTCAGGATTGCGCTATAGGCGGAAAGGTCAGGGTGGGTTTGACCGAGGGCGGGCGCATAGTGAAGCGAGCGGAGGAGCGTAAGGCCGATGCCGGTGAGAAAGAGCCCGCCAAGGACGAGAAGCGCCGGGGCGAGGAGGAGGGCGATGCGGGCGCGGTCGGTCACTTGGGCTTCCCCTTGGTCGGGCGCAGACTGCGCGATGCGGCATCTAGGGGCAAGCGGGCCTGTCGTCGGGGACTGCGTCCCTCCTCGCTGGGGTGGGCGAGTTGGGGCGGGCGAGTTGGGGCGGGCGAGTTTGGGCAGTGAGGAGGAGACGAAGTCGAACGAGGAACGGTCAGTTGCCGACGTTTGCGGCCCAGCCCTTTTCAAGAGCCGTCAGCCAGTCGGCTTGCAACTCCGGCAAAGCGGCCTTGGCAAGATCGGCTGCGGGCACAACAGACGGGTGCGCCTTGATCGCGGCGAACCCGGCCTGCACGTCTGGTGACGTGCGGCTGATCTCGATCGCGGGGGCGGCACCCCAGATCTCGGTTTTTGCCTTTTCCAGCTGGGCCTTACCCGACAGAAGCAGGTTCTGCGCCACCATCGCGGCGGCCTTGTTCGGAGAGTTGAACGGGATCAGCGTATAGTTGGTGTTGCCGATGGTGCCGTCTGTCAGGCCGAAGGAGCGGGTCGTCTCGGGGTAGGTTCCGGCCTGAACCGCAAGGCCGAACTGCGATGGGTCGTAATTGAAGGTGAAGGCGACTTCGCCATTGGCGAACAGCTCGTTCAGCTGGGCGACCGTGGTGGGATAGGTTGCACCTTCACGCCAGAGGAACGGCTCGATCTCGTTCAGGATGGCCCAGGTCTTGGCGGCGACGACGTCGAATTTGGCCTGATCGAAAGGGCCAAGCAGGCTGTCCGGGCCACCGGCAGCATAGATGAACACGTGGCGCAGGAAGGCCGAGCCGGTGAAGTCGGGCGGGGCGGGATAGGTGAAGCGGCCGGGGTTGGCCTTTATCCAGTCGATCATCGCGCCCATGTCCATCGGAGGCGCAGTGACCTTGGCGCTGTCGGTCGCAAAGGCGAACTGGACAGTGTTCCATGGCACCTCGCAGCCGTCGACGGGCACGCCGAAGTCATTGGCGATGGCCGGGTTGTCCCAGTTGATCAGCGCGTCGTTCGGCAGTTTGGTGGTGTAGCCGCAGAACGCAAGGTCGCCCTGTTTCATCGAGCGAAAGTTCTCGCCGTTGATCC
>JANMGI010000492.1:0-14736 GCA_031374565.1 Paracoccaceae bacterium
GCTGGATCTGGGGGCCGTGAAGGGCTCGGGTCCGCATGGCCGGATCGTGCGGGCGGATGTCGAAGGCGCGCAGCCGGGGGCAGCGAAGCCAGCGGCGGCTGTGGTTGCGGAGGCCCCGAAGACGGCATCTTCCCCAGCGGCAGCTACGGCGATGCCGACCGGCATGGCGGCCGAAACCGTGATGAAGATGTACGCGGACCGGGACTATGTCGAAGTTCCGCTGGACGGCATGCGCCGGACGATTGCGGCGCGCCTGACCGAGGCCAAGCAGACGATCCCGCATTTCTACCTGCGGCGTGAGGTGCGGCTGGATGCGCTGATGGCGTTCCGCGAGCAGCTGAACAAGCAGCTTGAGGGGCGGGGGGTGAAGCTGTCGGTGAACGACTTCATCATCAAGGCCTGCGCCATGGCGCTGCAGGCGGTGCCGGCGGCGAATACCGTCTGGGCAGGCGACCGGATGCTGCGGCTGAAGCCGTCGGATGTGGCGGTGGCTGTTGCAGTCGAAGGTGGGTTGTTTACCCCCGTGCTGCGCGATGCGGACAAGAAGTCACTGTCCGCTTTGTCGGCGGAGATGAAGGACCTGGCAGGTCGCGCGAAGACCAAGAAGCTCGCGCCGCATGAGTATCAGGGCGGGTCCTTCGCGATTTCCAACCTTGGGATGATGGGGATCGAGAACTTCGACGCCGTCATCAACCCGCCGCATGGGTCGATCCTGGCCGTGGGGGCTGGCATCAAGAAGCCGGTGGTCATGGGCGACGGGACGATTGGGGTCGCGACGGTGATGTCGATGACGCTGTCGGTGGATCACCGGGTGATCGACGGGGCCTTGGGGGCGGAGTTCCTGAAGGCAATCATTGAGGCGCTGGAAAATCCGATGGTGATGCTGGCTTGAACCTGCGGAGCGGGGGTTTCACACCCCCGCACCCCCGAGGAGTATTTCCGAAAAGAGCAATCAAAGGGGGGCGGACGGCCCCCTTTTTTTACCGCGCGTTTAGCTGACCGATCAGGGTAAGCGAGCGGCGAAGCGCTGTTGCGGTCGTGCCTGCAACGACAATCCAGAGTGTCACGGTCAGGGTCCACTCGCTGGCGTAAATCGCAGCCAGGACCGTGCCTGCGGTGAGGACCGCCATGCGCTGAGGTTTGGCGAGGGGGCCGGAGAAGTCGGAGGGGAAGCCTTCAGCGCGGCCAAGCTCACGGATGTAGGCAGTGGCGATGGCGAGGCTTGCCGCGAGAAGACCAAGCGCGGTCTGGTTTGCGGCAAGGCCAGCGCCCGCGAAAAAGAGAAGGTCAGAGACGCGGTCGGGGGCTTCGTTCCAGAAGGGGCCATCCTTGGCGCCTTTGCCTCCTTCAATAGCGACCATGCCATCGATCAGGTTGCAGACGAGGCGGGCCTGGAGGGTGGCAGCGGCTAGGATCAGGCAGAGGAATTGCAGAATGCCGGGACCCTGGGGAGAGACGGCGTAAAGGGCGAAGCCTGCGGCGGCGAAACCCATCGAGGCTTGAGAAATCTGGTTGGGCGTTATCTGCCTTGCCACTGCCCATGAGGCCAAACGGCCTGCCCAGTTAGAGTTGCGCGAAGTGAGCGGGCGGCGGTTTTCGGGGTTGTTCATGTGGTGGACCAGACCCAGCGGGTGACGTGGAAGAAGATCGGGGCGGCGAAGATCACCGAGTCGAGCCGGTCGAGAAAGCCACCGTGCCCAGCGATGAGATGGCCCCAGTCCTTGATCCCGCGGTCACGCTTGATCGCCGACATGACGAGGCCGCCGAAAAAGCCCATCACGGTGATGAGAAGGCACATGCCAGCGGCTTCCAGGGGAGAAAACGGCGTCATCCAGTAGAGCGCGGTGCCGATGACCGTGGCGGATAGCGTGCCGCCGATCAGACCCTCCCACGTCTTTGACGGCGAGAGACTTGGGGCCACCTTGGTGCGGCCGATCAGCTTGCCCCAGACGTATTGCAAGACGTCGGACAGTTGCACGACGAAGATCAGGTACGCGATAAGGATGACGTTGCGGCCTTCGAACCCGGGGATCTGCAAATAAAGGAGCGCGGGGACGTGGCTTGCGCAGTAAATGCAGATCATGAGCGCCCATTGGGATTCCGAGACGCGGACCAGGAAGTCCTTGGTAGAGCCGCGGAGTGCCGAGACGACGGGGAGAAGGAGAAAGGCGTAGACCGGGATGAAGATCGAATACATCCCATACCAGTCGGTGCCGACAAACCAGTATTGTAACGGCAGGATCAAGAAGAAGCAGGCGACAAGGGACCAGTGATCGGCGCGGTTGTGAGCGGTGAGGGTGAGGAATTCGCGGAGCGCTGCGAAGGAGCAGAGTGCGAAAAGAAGGACCACACCCGGCTTGCCTGCAACGAAGGCCAGCGCCAGGAAGATCACCATCACCCACCAAGCGTTGATGCGCGCGTTCAGGTTCTCGATCACCGGGTTGTCGCCATTGGGCGAGAGACGCTGGCGGAGGACCTCACCGACAATGGAGGCGAAGACGAGGATGAGTGCGGCCCCGCTCAGCAGCCAGAGAAGATGCGGGCCGGTCATGCTTGCGCCTGCGGCTGAAGCGCCAGCAACGCGTGGGATACGCGGATAAGGAAAGTGTCCTTCGGCTCATCCGGGTCAAGATGCAGCGGCGCGCCGAAGGTCAGGGTGCAGATCAGTGGCACAGGGATGACTTCGCCTTTCGGCATGACGCGGTTGAGATTGGCAATCCAGACGGGCACAAGGTCAACCGTCGGTCGGGCTTTCGCAAGGTGGTACAGGCCCGACTTGAAAGGCAAAAGCGCGGCATTCGAGCTGTTGCGCTGGCCTTCAGGAAAAAGGATGAGGGAAGACCCCATGTCCAACGCTGCGGCCATCTGTGTGACGGGGTCTTCGGTTCGCGCGTCGGGGCGGCGGTCGATGATTACGGCGTTGAACACCTCGCGGCCGATAAAGGCGCGCAGTGGCGACGTGAGCCAATAGTCCAGCGCTGCGACGGGTCGGGTCTTGCGGCGAAGAGGGCCGGGAAGTGCTGTCCACAACAAGACAAAATCGCCGTTCGAGCTGTGGTTGGCAAAATAGATGCGCTGGCGCGGCACAGGTTCGATCCCAAGCCAAATGGCGCGGGGTGCGGTGATGAATCGGGCAAATGTCGAGATCGCCTGTCCGGTGACCCGTGCCGCGAACGCGCGAAGGGCAAGGTTCATGCTTTGCAGATCATTCCGCCTTCAGGATCTGGTCCATTGTCAGCGCAGGTTGAGCGCAGCCGGCCTTGCCGACGACCCGGGCTGGCACTCCAGCAACAGTAGTGTTTCTCGGCACGTCCTCGAGCACGACCGAACCCGCCGCAATGCGGGAGCACTGACCGACATGAATGTTGCCAAGAACCTTTGCTCCGGCACCAATTAAAACTCCGTCTCCAATCTTGGGGTGACGATCGCCATCTTCTTTCCCCGTCCCGCCAAGTGTCACCGAGTGCAACATCGAGACGTTGTCGCCGACGACTGCTGTTTCCCCAATGACAATGGAATGTGCGTGGTCGATCATGATCCCCTTCCCGACGCGCGCAGCGGGGTGAATGTCCACGCCAAACACTTCCGACACCCGCATCTGCACGAAGTAGGCAAGGTCAATGCGCCCCGCCAGCCACAGCCAATGCCCGATGCGGTAAGCTTGCACCGCCTGGTAACCCTTGAAGAACAGCAACGGCTGAAGGAAGCGGTGGCAGGCCGGATCGCGTTCGTACACGGCCATCAGGTCAGACCGAGCTGCCGCTCCGATTTCTGCGTCGCGATCATAGGCCTCGTCGGCGATTTCGCGAAGGATCTGCTCGCTCATCTCGCCTGACGCGAGCTTGAGAGAAAAGCGATAAGCGAGGGCCCGCTCCAAGGTAGAGTGATGAAGGAGGCCGGAATGTATGAGGCCGCCAAGTAGTGGTTCGATCCGGATCGCCTCTACCGCCTCTTCACAGACGCGACGCCAGACCGGATCGATCGATGTCACTTTCGATTTGGTCTCAAGCATGTCACGCCTCCGGGAATGATCTTTGGATATCATATCCGGAGGGACACGCGACTGCAAATCCGTAAGACAGACCTTGACCACCCTACGGACCTGTCGTTCTGTGGGTCAAGTTCGTGTCATGAAGTTACGCTCACCTTGCGGAATGGTCCGGGACCAAAGGTTGCCGACACCTGCGCAACCGCTAACTCGAACGGCCCGGCGACACCATCTGTTGCGCGCATGGCCGCGGAGTACACGAACTGCGGCAGGGCCGTGGTGTATTCGGCGATGATAGATGACGTCACCAGAACTCGAATGCGGTAGCTTTCACTTTCTTCACCGAGAGGTACTTCCGACGATTGCCAACTATCACCGTCAATTCGTGTCCGGCGCTTCCAGTTAAAGTGCAAATCTCCGGACACTTGAGTATATCTCAGATGGGAGATCGGGTAAGGGCGAAGCCCGACACCATCAAATGCCTCGGTTCGCAGCGTGATGTTCGAGTCGTCGTATCCTCGAGCCGCTATACCGACACGATAGTAGCGCGCCAACCCTCTTGAAGAAATTGCCAGATCAAGTTGGATCAACGCCAAATCTAGCAACACGACGGTACTGCCTATTGGCCAAACGCCGGGAATTATCCCATCCGTCCCAAGCTGACCACGTAACCGGACAGAGATCTCATAGGTTTCCGGGGCGACAAGCTGGGCGTCTGCAAATTGGAACACCTCCCAAAAAGCGCTAGTTCCGTCACCAATTGCAATCGCGTTTGCGCCATTGAGCACAGATACCCTGCTCGCCGACGATAGGTCACCTCCAACAACCTTAACACGCAAGGGCGGCCCCAGGTCCCAGATGCCTGGTCTGTGGAACTCAAGCTGCGTCTCCGTCTTACCAATGACTGCGGATGCTGCAATCAAGCGATTGACTTCGTAACCTGAGTCTTCACTTGACGACCAAACTGCAACGGTGCCGGGCCATGGATCAGCACCGACAGCAATGTGCGGAGCGTGGGCAAGCTCCTGCCCTGTCAGAAGCGGCAGATCAAGAAAGACTGGAAGAACAGGAAGAGGCGGGCTGAAGGGCCGCACGGCAATTGCATCATCGGACTTGTCAGAGGGCAAGTAAACCCCACTCTCGACCCGGACTCCCTCAAGCAATTGGCCTTCTGCCTGCTCCACTCGATCAATACGATACCGATTGTTGGAAAACCGGACTACATCGCCGGCACCAATAGCAAGATTGGATCTTGCAAGCGCAAAACGAACAGTATCTCTGGCTACCCGCGCCTCGGCAAGCCAGCGCTCCACTGCATTAAGGCTTTCAGCTTTGGTCAAAGCCAGCGGGAGGTCTGTCTGCGAAACACTGAAGGCTTCTTCATCCGGAAAACGTGTTTCCACTGACCGAAGCTCATAGCTGGATTGTGCGTCAACATAGCCAAGCCGCACCTGGCCCGCCGTATCCACGTCAGAGCTCCGTGACGTCTCAATCCGGCCGTCAATGTCCGGCGAAAGCGCCAGAGCATCTTCCGAAAGATCGGTATTGACCCTGGCGTCTCTATTGCGGAAGATCAGAAGGCCATCACGCTCAAAGACATCAAATCCATACGCCAGCAAAAGAGGTTGAAGCGCCGAGCGAGCTGTCGTGATTTCCGACTGCTGGTAGCCACGAACCAGACCAAACAGGGCGCTGACATCGAGATCGACAACATCCGAGCGAAGGCAAAGTTCGCTCACGACTGCTGCAAGTGGTTGACTTGACGCCCGACCATTCAGCCAATGACCTCTCGCATAGCTGCTGCCGTCCGACCAGACCGCCGCCTGTCCAGGAAATTCAGGGAATGGGCGGGCGTCCCAAGCCCAGGCATAGGCATGGTCCATGTCGATCATCGGGCCGCCGTAGATATTGGAGACCGGATTGTTGGCGGCGCTGCCCCAAAAGCTTGTCGTCGCAAGAAGGTATTGCATCTGGACCAGATCATCCCGACCGCCATTTGACCAAGCAGGAAGACCTGATTCGGAAGATCGGACATCAACGAATCGGTTCGGCTGATTTGTCCCCTTGTCAACCGCCGCACAACCATACTCTGTAAATCTGATTGGCTTGGATGCAGGCACCCACGCGGAAGGTGCGGTAGATCGAACTCCGTTGACTCTGCCATAGTGAAGCTTCGACCACCAGGATCGCAGATCCTTGTATTTGAAAACCCAAGCTTCGTCATAATTTCCATCAGAGATCGGAAGCCTGCGCTGCGTCAAAGCTCCTTCGGGGCTGTCATAATACCAATCAAACCCCTCGCCCCCTGCAACATTTTGTTGAAGGTAGCTTGCATTGTAGATGGATCCTCTTACTGCATCCAGATGATCTTCACCATCGCGCCAGTCCGAGATCGGCATGTAGTTGTCGATTCCAATGAAATCGATCATGGGGTCAGCCCACAGAGCATCCAGATGGAAATAGACATTTCCTTCAGTATGATGGCCAAAGTACTCGGACCAATCGGCAGCGTAACTAAGCTTTACCCCAGTTCCCAGAATGGACCGAACATCCGCCGCCAGACGCTTCAACTCAATTACTGCGGGGAAGGTGTCTCCCGCTCCTCTGATTTGTGTCAGGGATCGCATTTCAGAGCCAATGCAAAAGGACTCAACACCCCCAGCCATTGCGCAAAGGTGGGCATAGTGCAGAATGAACTTTCGAAATCCCCAATTGGAAGGACCAGTGTAGCTGACGATCCCACCACTTGTTGAGAAATGGCCAGGCTCGGCAGTACCGAAGAACGCAGTCACTTCTGCAACCGCACCAGCTGTTCGGTCGGTTGAGCCAGCGCGTCCCGGAGCCTGAGCAAGTGTAATGCGTCCGCGCCAAGGCAGAGCTGGCTGCGAGACTGCCCCTGTCCAAGGGTCAGGTCGGGAATTGCCGACCACTTGATCCATAAGGATGAACGGATAGAACATGACCTCCTTTCCGGCCGTACGCAAAGCACGGATCGCTTCAATCACTGACGCGTCGGTGGGAGTTCCACCGTAAATCGAGGCACCATCAACCTTCGGCACTTCAAGTGCCGCTGCCCGGTTCAAACCTCCGGCACGCCAAGGCATTCCCACGCCGTCCAGCGTTCGCTGTTCGACCTTCGGCCTGATCGTGCATGTCGAACAGCGCAAGTCATCGCCAAACCATGACACCACAAGCGAAACCGAATTCGCATTGGGCAGTTCCTGGTCCAACTGCTCGAGGCTTGTGGCAAAATCGGTTCTCCCGGACGGTGAGTGGACGTTTGCAGTACGGTTCCTGCCTGGCGCTTCCGCGTAATGGACCGCAGTCGTAGCCAATCCATATTCTCCGGTTCCGGGAATCAGCGCCACCCCTTTGAGGGCACCGCCAAGCGTGTCACGGGAACCTACCCCTGGTCCCTGTGCGGCACGAAACACTTCGAAGCTGAATTGAGGCACTCGGTTGCCGAATGGCGCAAGCTCGAGGTCCTCGATCACCACGTAGGCTAGCCCACGATAGGCTGGGGCTTTGCCCGTCCCTTCCACTGCCTCGATCAACGGATCCGGCAACTGGGTCTCGCTCCCAGTATAGATTCTGAAGTTCAGGTCACGTGGAGAGATTTCGTTCCCGTCGGCCCAGATTCGCCCGACGCGAAGAATTTCACCCTCGCACAAGGCAATCGCCACACTCACCGAATAGCTGTAGTCATTTACCTTCGGCTTCGGCGCGCCTTTACCGGTCCGACGACGGCGCACCGTTTCCGTGAACTGAGTCGCCCACACGACCTGCCCTCCGACGCGCATCCGCCCCCAGATCTGGCCGATCGCGCCGCCCTCCCCCGCCCCGGTAAGGCGCAGTCGGTCTATTCTGCCGACATCAACCGGATCCGAACCAGTGCCCAACACGCGCTGGTCGATTGCGCGACCAACCGTTGCGCCAATAGCGCGACCGATGACCGCGCCTGAAAGCCCCAGGACGGTGCCGCCAAAGCCTGCGCCAACGGCAGCGCCTGCCGCGGAAAGAAGCAGTGTCGCCATTCACTCGGTTCCTTCTGGAAAGACAAATCGCGCCGCAATCCGGCGCTTCCACGGCAGCGAAAGCGAGCTCTCGATCACACCATAGCCTGTGTAGGCATGAATGAAGCGGGGGTGGTCGCCAGTGGTTGACTGAAGCCCCAGATGCTTGGCGATACTGCCTTCCCGCATCCGAAACAGAAGGACATCGCCAACGTCCGCCAGACCGGCGGGCTTAGGTTCCAGGCGACGATGTGCCGCCTGAAGAAGAACCTCATTTTGGGACGGTTCAGCCCAGTCCGATGTGTAGGCTGGCACCGCTTCCGGTTCTTCCCCGAGTACCACGCGCCAGACGCCCCGAAGCAAGCCAAGACAATCGGTTCCCGCTCCGCGCAGGCTTGCTTGATGCAGATAGGGTGTCCCAATCCACAAGCGCGCTTCGGCAATAGCCCGTTCGCCAAGTTTCACGATCCACCTCCGCCGAAGCGTGATGCCCCACCGCTGACGCGGTCCGGTACCGGGTAGGACGCCAGCCAATCTTCGCCCGGGATATGCGGAAAACCACGGAAATTCAGAAAATTAGCAAACTTCACCCGGCAGGTTGTCGCAGTCTTATTGCACCCCGCCAGGACCCGGACCTGATCACCTGCAACGACCGTTGCACCCAAAGCCTGCCAAAGTTCGATGCGGCGACCGGCACCTGCAATCCGATCGATCTTGACCACCCCAACCAGCCCGGCGGATGCGCCGGAAAGAACTTCAAACCGACCACTTTCAAACCAGCGGTTCTCAAATGACCCAAAGGTTGTGAATTTGAAGATCCGCCCATCTTCCACCGTCTCAACCGCACGGTTCACGAAGTAGCCCGGCTGCGAAAGGTCGAACCGGCAACGCTTGTCCCCCAGCACTGCCGAGCATCCGGGCGTATAGGCCATCCCGTGTGGGCGGTTGAGGAGATCGGTCAGTCCGCGAAGCTCTGCCTTGAAGCTGCCGCCGACCCTGGTGATTTCACCCAACTGCCCACGAAACTGCGCGACGAAATCTTCGGGCGCACTCCAGTTGACCAAATACGCACGGACCTCGGCGCCATCAAAACGTCCCGCAAGAAGGTCAGCCTCGGTGATTGCAGCCGTGCTCAGCGCGCCGAAAGCCTCGGTGTTGTCGACCGAGAGCCCGGTAGTCTGGTGCAAGGCACGCGCCGTCATGCCGGTATCGGCTCGGCACAAAACCCCATCGACCTCCAGATCGTCGTCATGGTCGGTGAAGCCCATGTTCACCCCGTCACGGCGCTTCACAATCCAGGCCCGGCAGACATTCGTAGTTCCGGTCGCGAGATGGGCGAAAAGGGCTTCCTTTGTCACAGCCGCACCTCCACGACAGGAACAGATGGAACATCCCCGGCCTTGAAGGATGCGACAGAGGTCTGGATCGCATCTGTGTCGAAACGAACCGGCACGTCGAACTCGAACCCGGCCGTCACACGCGTCCCAAGATCGGGCGGTAAAGCGAATGTCACCTCGCCAGTTTCCGCGTTCACGGTGAACTCAAGGCTTTCAACTTTCGGATCGCCCGCAACGGCAACGGTCACGCTTCCCGCCACCGGCTTGCGGATCGGGCGCGTGTAGCTCTGCAAACCCGAAACGTAGGTCTTCTGAAGCTGGAAGACCGCGGTAACCCCATCCCCGGTGCCGATCAGCTGATCTTCCGGCGCCGGCGCGGCTGACGGCAGGCAGGACCTGAAGTCCGACCAGTCCTTCCACCGAAAGCCATGCAACTGCCCGGCCCGCGCTTCGAAGAACGCGATCAGCGTCTCGATGTCGTTCAGCGACCGCAATCCGATGCCCGCATCGTAACGGCGTCGGGAATGCGCCCAGGGCGTATTGCGCTCTTCAAAACCGTTTGCCAGCGTGACGATTTCCGTCCGCCGCTCCGGGCCGCCTACCGACCCGAAACTCAGGTTTGCAGGAAAGCGTATGTCATGGAAGGCCATCGAAATTCCTCACCGATTGCGTTGACCGCGCGCCAAGGCACGGCTGACCTGAGCGGCCACCTGGGACTGGCTCCGCTGAAACCCCTGGACGTCGGGCGTGGTGATGTTCATCACCACATTCACGGCCCGGCCACCTGCCGATTGCACCCCCAGCCGACCATCGGGACCGCGCGCAAGCGGCATGATCGCCTCAGGTCCGGCTTCGCCCATCAAGCCGCGTCCACCGCGCATCGGGAATGTGGTCGGCGACCCGACCACACCACCCTTGGCAAAGGGCATCACTCTGCCCTGGCTGAAAGCACCGCCATTGGCGAACGGCATCCCCCCGCCCATGATCCCACTTACGCCCTGAGCCAGAAGGCCGCCCAGCGCGCCCGTCACCGGCTTGATCGCGATGGAATAGACCGTGTCGACGATGGTGTTGGCGACCGACTTCAGCGCGTCGTTCAATTTCATGCCATCGAATACAAGTCCGTCAAACGCCTTGCGAAGTCCGCCGCTGATCCCGCTCGACAGGGTGTTCACTTCGCGGCCCGTGAAAATCATGGTCTCCCGCATCCGCGAAAGCTCGCCATCGAAGGCCGCCACCATCGACACAGATGAGCCCAGCTGCGACTCAAGCGCCTGAAGCTGCTCCTGCATCGTTCCGATATCCGCCATCGCCCTGATCCTTCCTCACATCTGGAAACGCCGCGGCCAGTTCTGCCAGCCGTGCTCGCGTCAGGGGCGGGACCAAACCCTCCCGCCCCAGCATGATCTTCAGCTCCACCGGCGTCAGCCGCCAGAAGGCTGCAGGCTCCAGGCCCAGGCCATGCAGGCCCGCCTGCATCAACCCGTTCCAGTCGATGCCATTCATGGCTCGCCCGGCAGCGAGAACGCCCGCGCCAGCAGCTCCGCCGCCGCCCGTGCCGCTTCGACCGGTCCACCGCCGATCTCCACCCGAAGCAGATCCGATGCCTGCCCTTGCCAGCCGCCGCCCCGCAGACCGGCGACGATCAGGGCCAGCACGTCCCGCGTGCTGAACCGCTGCTCCTCGAAGCGCTGCACCAGCTCCAGAAGCGACTCTGTCTTCAGCGTCTCCTCCAGCTCTGCCAAAGCACCAAGGGTCAGCTTGCCGACATGGCGCTGGCCATCCAGCCAGATCGCCACCTCTCCGGCCCAGGGGTTGGCCATCACAGCGCCGTAAAGGTCATTGCCCCCGCCGAGGCCATCGACATCTCGTAGGTGGCTTCGTCATTGTGACTGCCCGAGTACTCGATCGAGGTGATCTGGAACGGGCCCTCGATGATGCCAAAGCTTGGGATTACCACTTGAAAATCCGGAATTTCGCCCGTGAAGAACACCTGTCGCGCGCGCTCATCCGTGTTCTCGTCCCGAAACACGCCCGACCCCGAAATTGCCGCAGACTTCACCCCTGCACCTGCCAGCAACTCGCGCCATCCCCCCTGGCTTTCCAGGCTGGTGACGTCCACCGATTCCGTGTTGAAGCTGATCCGGGTTGCCCGAAGGCCCGCGATGGTGACGAACTGGCCGTCCCCGGTCTGGTCGATCTTGATCAGCAGATCCTTGCCGCTTTGCACAGCCATGTTCGCTCTCCGTTAAGTTGGTATCTGGGGGGCGTCAAAGTTGAATTCGCGCCCGGAATGTCAGGTCGATCCGCCGTGTCTCGCCTTCTTCGATCCGGCGGGCAGAGGCTCTGACAAAGAACAAGCTGACCAGTTGCCCCCGGCTCAGGATCAGGGGCGCGCCGATCAGCGCATCCGAGATGGCGGCAGCGATGGTCTTGATCGACAAAAATCCAGTTGCATCGGTGATCACGCTGATCACCATCTGATGCTCCGCACCGGCGCCCGACTTGTCGGACTGGTCGCGCGCCTCCTCCGGACCGATCAGCACAAAGGTCCCGGTCGCGTTCGGAGGAACGGCGTCATAAGTCGCGACACCTGCCAACGCGGGCCAGGTCGTCAGCCGCTGAAAGACCGCCTGCTGAAGAGCAGGCGCTGCTCCATAGCTCATTTCGGGATCTCCTCACGGGCAAAGCAGGTCAGGTAACGGCCGAACTGGTCTCGCTCGGTCACCGCCTGGATCAAAAACAGCCGCGTTCCTTCGCGGAACCGCTGACCGGCCTTCGGGCGTGAGGGCGAACCTGTCGGCGTCCCGCGAACTGTCACCCGATACGGCACCGCCGACAGCATCCGCTCTTCGCCCAGGGTGTCGCTGCCAGACCCCGGCAGCACCTCGGCCCACAGCGTGCCCTGCGCAGCCCAGGCCTCGGTGAAGCCGCCCGCGCCGTCCGGGGTCCGCACGACCCCCTCCAGCAGCAGCGCCCGGTTCAGATGGGGAGCGTTCATTTCTTGCCCCCGCCAAGAATGCGCACCGTCCGCCAGCGTTCAATCAGAGTAACAACGCCGAATGGCAGACCGGCAGCCTGAGCACCATCGTCATGCCGGTGCTCGTAATATTCCCCAGCCAGCAGCAGCACCGCCTGCCGTAGATCGACCGGAATGTCCGTCCACGCGGCCCCGAAACCGGCGTTGAACACCACCTTCACCGCGCCGTCACTCGGGATCGTCGGCAGCGCGGTTCCCTTTCCGGCAAGACGCGGGCGGTGCAGGTCCTTGACCAGTCGGTAAGCGCCCACGGGCACCACCACCTCGCCGCCGGCCGCGTCCACCAGCGTCAGGCTCACGATCCCCGACACCGGCGACACCGGCAGCGCCTGCTCGTCTTCGCGCCAGCACTCCAGAACCCACAGGAAACGGCGCTGGAACAGCATCTTGCCGATCCGCCCTTCGATGGCCGCCATGGCAGCGCGGACATGGGTCTCGATCAGCCCGTCCTGCAGTCCGTCATCGGCAAAGCCACTGCCCATCCGCAGATGGTCCTTCATCTCTTCCACCGGCAGGGCCAGAGACGGCACCGGGGTCTCTTCGGTCAACATCATGATCTGATCTCCGCCCGCGGCCGGGCCATTGCTTCTTGCAGGCACGCGTGAAGGCCCGGCCCTCGAAGGGACCGGGCCCAATCGTCAGGACACCGCGACTTTCAGAAGCTTGATCGCCGCATAGTCGGTGATGTCGCCGCCCACGCGCTTGTTGGCGTAGAACAGGACGTTCGGCTTGGCGCTGAACGGATCGCGCAGGATGCGCAGGTCCGGGCGTTCCGCGATGGTATAGGCGCTGCGGAAGTCACCAAATGCGATGGGGAAGGTGTTTGCCCCCACGTCGGGCATGTCTTCCGAAACCAGCACCGGATAGCCCATCAGACGGGCAGGCTCGTTCGCCGCAAGACCATCCGACCACATGAAGCGGCCATCGGCATCTTTCATCTTGCGCACCGCACCCACGGTCTTCGAGTTCATCACAAAGGCCGCATTGCCGCGATAGTCCGCGCCCAGCGCATAGACTAGGTTCACGATGCAATCGACCGCATTGGTCGTGGCGAAGTCTGCCGCCGCACCGGTCGGGATGTACCCCACCTGACCCCAGACCCACGAAGCGTTCGCCACCTTGGTCGGCAAGAGGATCCCCTTCGGCTTGTCGACCCCGTCACCGCTGATGAAGGCCGCAGCCTCAGCGCGAATGAACCGAGTCGCGATCTTTTCAGCCAGCCAGCCCTCGACGTCGAAAGCGCTGTCGTCCAGCAGACGCTGGCTGGCTTTCGGCATCGCCGCCAGCTCATGCAGCTTGATCGAGATGCGCTCGATGATCGGGGTCGCGGTTTCGGTGGTGGCACCGGTCTCGGTAGCCCAGCCCGAACCCACTTCCGACCGGTCGACGATCACGTCGAACGAGGTCGCCTCCACCTGCACCACGTTGGCAATCGACCGCAGCGACGAGGTCGCAAACAGCATCGACCGGATACGGTCTGCGGTCTGCGGATCGACCAGATAGCCTCCATCCGCAGCTACGGCCGAGGACATCGCCTTGCCTTCCAGGGCCAGGCCGCGCAGGCCATCATCATCGCCCGACCGCAGATAGGCGTTGAACGCCTTCTGATGCGGGGCTTCAACCTCCGCGCGGGCCGAAAGCGCCGGGCGGCCATAGGACATCGTCTTTGCATTCAGCATGGTCAATCGCTCTTCCTGATGTTTCAGCGTTGATTTCACGTCGTCCTGAAAGCGGTTGAACTCGCTCAGGAACCCGGTCATGGCTGCCTTCGCATCGGCGGCCGCAGTCTGGGTCGTAGTTTGGGCGGGGGACAAACCTTCCCCGGCCCGAGCCTTCGTCTCGGTCATGTCTTCTGTCCTTCTTGTTGCAACTGACTGGGACGCCGCGCTACAGCCCGGCCAAGGTGCGGCGCGCGTCCTCGAAGACCGCCGCCATGTCGCGCCAGTCTTCGTCCAGGGCCTCTGCCTTGGCCGCGACCCGCGCTTCGGGAAGCATCGGGAACGTCACAAGCGACACTTCCCAAAGCTCCAGCTCCGACAGAAGGCGCTTGCCCTTGCCGTCGCGTTCCGCCTTGACAGTGCGATACCCGATGGAAAGTCCATCAATGGCCCCTGCCTGGACCAGCGCCGCTACTTCCCGGCCCCGATCCACCTCGGTCAAGATGCGCCCCTTGACCCAAAGTCCGGTGCCATCTTCGCGCACCTCATCCCAGACGCCGATGGGCTGGCCGGGGTCATGCTGCCACAGCATCTTGACCCGTCCGCCCCGCGCCGCCAGCCGCTTCAGGCTGGCCGCATAGGCCCCCTTTTGCACGATGTCGCCGCCCTGATCGGTCTTGCCGAACAGCGAGGCATAGCC
>JANMGI010000534.1:0-2691 GCA_031374565.1 Paracoccaceae bacterium
CCGAATCTGGGCTCTCCTGATCTTCCTCGGCCTGATCGTCGCCCGCATCTTCGGGCGCGTCGGGGTCGTCGCCCAGCTGGTCCCCATACCCCAGATCGGCGATCACCTTCCGCGCCAGCCGCGCGAAAGCCGCCTGATCCAGCAGCACATGGTCGAGGTTCGCCAGCGTGTCGCCCGCCTGCTCTTCCACGAATGCGCGCCACAGGTCCGCCGCGTGCTCTGCCGCCTTCGGCAAGGGCCGCCCCGTTGCCATCTGCCGCACCAGATACCCTGCCGCCACCGGCAATGGCACTTCAGAGGCGGCGGTCACCTGGCCATAGCCCTTGCGATCCGCCTCGTTGGCAATTTTTGCGTCGATGTTGCCCGCCGTCCCCGGCATGGCAATTGCCCCCACCGCCTCGCACCGCGCGTTCTCCATCGCCTCGTAGATGTCCCGGGCCAAAGGCCCCGTCGGCGCATAGCGCGCGGCCACCCCGTCATCGTGATACTTCCGCCGCAGCGCGAAAGCATCCGCCGTCCCGCGCGCAAGAAGCACCTCGTCCCGCG
The DNA here is from genome assembly GCA_031374565.1 of Paracoccaceae bacterium. Taxonomy (GTDB): domain Bacteria; phylum Pseudomonadota; class Alphaproteobacteria; order Rhodobacterales; family Rhodobacteraceae; genus Tabrizicola. The sequence continues at coordinate 547 of JANMGI010000534.1, forward strand.
TCATCCGGCGCGAAACCTGCGGCAGGCGCACGCCTTCCTTGTTCATCCCCGCCGGATCGACCGAATAGGTCACAGTCATCTCCGGGTCATCCGCCATGGTGCGGGTGGCCTCGGCCAGAGCTTTCTTGAAGGGATCGGCGGGGTTGTCGGTGGGCTTCATCATGTCGAAGATAAAGCACCCTGACCGGGCATCGGCAAGCCCGGGCGGCGCTGGTCAGGCAGGAAAAGCTGACTGTCCCGCCCATCCACCGCCACTTAAACAGTACCCAGTTGTCCTGTTGGAGCCCGCCATGCGTCTGGCCGCCCTTATCCCGCTTATCCTTTGCGTCACGCCGCTTGCCGCTCAGACCGAGGCGGAGGCGGACCTGATGCCCCGCGGTTCACATGACCTGGCCCTGACGTGCCTTGCGCTTTGGGTCAGTGACCTTGAAGCCAACCCCGACATCGGCACTGCAGCGAAAGCCAAAGAGATGGTTTTCTTCTCGCGCCTCATTGCGCAAAAGGCCACAGCAGAAGAGGTCGCCAATTTCGACACCCAGTTTGACGAAGAGTTGGACCACTACCGCAAAGCGCAGGCTGACCTGAACAATCCCGCAACGCAGGAGGAGGCGGACATGGACCTGACGGGCACCGGAAAGATGTGCTGGTTCGACATCCTTCAGGACTTAGGCGGCCTCTACGCAGGGCAGTAGTCCTCTCCCCGTGCATCACCGCACAGACCCGGCGCGGCTCTGCGGAATTGGCTCGGGGGTATTCGGTCACACATAAGGGGGGCAATGAACGTCACCCTCCGTGAAGGATATCACCATGGCCAACAAACCGAAAATCGCCCTGATCATCGGATCGACCCGCACCCACCGTTTCGCCGACATCCCGGCTGCCTGGATGAAAGCCCAGGCCGACGCGCGTGGCGACATGGATGTCGAGGTCGTCGATCTGCGCGACTTCCCGATGCCGCTTTTCGATGAGCCTGCGTCGAACGCCTACATGCCGACCTCGAACGCCGTGGCGGTCGAATGGCAAAAGAAGATCGCATCCTTTGATGGCTACATTTTTGTCGTCGCCGAATACAACCACTCGGTGACCGCAGTGCTGAAAAACGCGCTGGATTATGCTGCCGTCGAATGGGCACGCAAGCCGATGGCGGCGATTGCCTACGGTTCGATGGGCGGTGCTCGCGCGCTTGAGCATCTGCGCGGCATCGCGGTCGAGGCTCAGATGGTCCCGGTCCGCAATGCGGTACACATCGGCGGTGGCGACTTCTGGAAAGTGCACCCCGGCATGGGTGGCTCGGGCAACCTGGCCGACATCGAAGCGGCTTTGCTGCCGTCGGCCAAGGCGACTTTGGACGATCTGGCCTGGTGGGCTGCTGCCACGAAAGCCGCGCGCGGCTAAGTCTACGGGCATTGCGTCTGGGTCAACTCAGAATCATCGCACGACAGTTGGCGGCCAGAGCTTCGGCGCTGGCCGCTGCCCTGATTGCCAAGGTCGGATCAAGCCCGAACCGCGCCTGATGCAAAAGCCCCCGCTGCGCAACTTTGGCGCCTATGCGCCAGCCCAGCACCTCGCGCCCCGCGCCGTCGGGCATCGAGGCGTCAATCAACGAGACAACGGCGGCCAGCTCTTGTGCGGTCCGTTCCGACCCGGGCCCGTCGAACATCCACTGGTCTTCCATGATGGCCGAGAGCCGCCCGGCACAGACTGCAAAGTCACGCAAAAGCGGATTGGCCGTCGCAAGGCTGCCTGTGATCAGCCCCACGGCAAGGACGGCCAGATAAGTTTCCAAACCGCGCGCCATTTGTGCATGAGGCACGCAAAAGCGCACCTTTTCAAGGCGGAATATAAACTGTGAGGTGTCTTGGTGCGGCTTGCTGTCTTGACAGCGTCCCGTTTTCGCTATTTATATACACAAAATTGGCGGTGGAAGATGGTTCTGACCAACAGTCGTGACGTCATCCGCCATCTGGAAGCCGAAGGGTGGGTGTTGGTTTCGTCGAAAGGCTCGCGCCACAAGTTTCGCCGGGGCGCTTAAGTCCTGATCGTGCCGCACCCGAATAAAAACCGGCGCTTGGCACTGCCCGCAGCATTGCAAGGGCCGCCGGTTGGCTGAAGGAGACGGAATGAAAACCTACCTCGCCCTCGTCC
>JANMGI010000543.1:0-3261 GCA_031374565.1 Paracoccaceae bacterium
TTCCTGCCCGAGTAGGCTCGACCTGCAAGGCCACCTTTGACGTGCGACGGTGCCTTGACTGTTGGCAGGGCATTGTCGGTGGGCGCGGCAGATGCAAAAGTCCCTCTGCAAGGCCAGGTCCCTTCAAACCAGGTCGGGCCAGGGGGAACCATGCTAGACGCATTGTCACCGGACGAATGGCGCGCGGTGGCACTGTCACTGCGCGTCTCATTCTGGGCGACGCTGATCAGCCTGCCGCTGGGGATTTTCGTGGCCTACGCCCTCGCCCGCTGGCGGTTCCGGGGGCGTGAAATCCTGAACGGCCTTGTCCATCTGCCATTGATCCTGCCTCCTGTGGTCACGGGCTACCTGCTGCTTCTGACCTTCGGCCGGAAAGGAGCCGTTGGCCAATACCTTGACCAGTGGTTCGGGATTGTCCTTGCCTTCCGCTGGACCGGAGCCGTCCTTGCCGCCGCCGTCATGGCCTTCCCCTTGATGGTGCGGGCCATCCGGCTGGCGATCGAGGCCGTCGACCCAAAGCTGGAAGAGGCCGCAGGCACCCTTGGCGCCCCCCGTCTGTGGGTCTTTGCCACGGTCACCCTTCCCTTGATCCTGCCGGGCATCATTGCCGGGGCGATCCTGGCATTTGCCAAGGCGATGGGCGAGTTCGGGGCGACGATCACCTTTGTCTCCAACATCCCCGGCCAGACCCAGACCCTGCCTTCGGCGATCTACGCGTTCCTTCAGGTGCCGGGCGGCGACGCGCAGGCCTGGCGGCTGGTCATCGTGGCGATCTTCGTGGCCATGGCGGCTCTTCTGTTGTCGGAATGGCTGGGGCGGGCCGTCGCACGAAGGATCGCTGGGCGATGACCCTTTCCCTTGCCTTGCAGCATCGCTTTGGTGACTTTCATCTGGACGCGGCCTTCGAGGCCCCGGCGGGTGTCACCGCGCTCTTCGGGCGGTCGGGGTCGGGTAAGACCACCATCGTGAACGCGGTCGCCGGTCTCTTGCGGCCGGATAGCGGGCGGATCATGGTGGCGGGGGTGCCGGTCCTTGACACTGCCGCCGGGCTGATGCTGCCGCCCCATCGCCGCCGGATGGGCTATGTTTTCCAGGACGGACGACTTTTCCCCCATCTTACGGTGCGGCAGAACCTTCTTTACGGCCGCTGGTTCGCTCCCAATGGGCTGGGGGCAGAGCTGCCCCGGATTGCAGACCTTCTGGGGATCAGCGGGCTTTTCGACCGGCGACCTGGGGGGCTGTCCGGTGGCGAGAAACAGCGGGTCGCGATCGGCCGGGCGATCCTGTCGAACCCGCGGCTCTTGCTGATGGATGAGCCCCTCGCGGCGCTGGACGAGGGGCGGAAGGCCGAGATCCTGCCCTACCTCGAACGGCTGCGCGACGAGCTTCGCTTGCCGATCCTCTATGTCAGCCACTCGGTCGCCGAGGTGGCGCGGCTGGCGACGACGGTGGTGCTGCTGGAGGCGGGGCGGGTGGTGGCCGCAGGTCCGGCGACAGAGGTGCTGGCCGACCCCGCGATGGCCCCGGTGATGGGCTTGCGCGAGGCGGGGGCGATGATCACGGCGCGGCTGGTGGGGCAGGACGGCGACGGGCTGTCCCGGTTCGAGACGGGGGGCGGCCCCCTTTGGCTGCCGCAGGTGGGGGCGGCGGCGGGGGCGGTCCTGCGGCTGCGGATCCTGGCGCAGGATGTGATGGTGGCCACGGAGCGGCCGCGGGCGATCTCGGCCTTGAATGTGCTGGCGGGGGTGGTGGAGGAGGTCCGGATGGGGGAGGGGCCGGGGGCAATGGTCCGGGTCCGGGTGGGCGAGGAGGTCCTGCTGGCCCGGATCACGCGGCGGTCGGTGGGGGTGCTGGAGCTGGCCCCGGGAAAGCCGGTCTTTGCGGTCCTGAAAGCGGTCTCGGTGGCGCAGGAAAATGTGGGAAGCGGGGGGTGACCGCAGAAGTGTCCACGGTGGACAAAGCTGGCGAAGGGTTTGGAATCAATGGGTTGGTCGCGGACGTTAGAGATTTCTTAACACCTGGGTTTTGCGGTCTTCGGCTCGGGTTTTCTGGATGTCTGACGGCGGCCCCCCACCCCCGCCCCCTCCCCACGGAGGGGGAGGGGAGGCGCAGTTGGTGGTGGCGGGAAGGATGGTCTTGCGGTGTGTGGGTTGGAGCGGTTATGAAATCGAGTGCCTTGCGGCACGAGCCTTTTGTCTTGCCTGTTGCGCGCGAAGGGCGCGCGACAGGCTCGGCGTGCGCTCCGCGCGGGGGATATTTGGGGCAAGGTGAAAGGGTTTTGGGGAGCTTCGTAATCCACCGGAGAAATCGAATGACTCTTTTGGCGATTTCGAGAGTGCGGAAGGGCGGCGTCCTTGTCCTTTTGCTTGCCGCGTGCGGTGTGACGTCCGGTCTTCGGGCGGAAACTGAACTGGTTTTTGTAGAGAGGCTGCTCGCGACTCTGGTCACGACCGTCGAGGATGATGGACATCTTTCGCAGGACAGTCTGGAGCATGAGACCAATTTGCCAGGCAAGGAAAGCGGCGGCCTGCAGGAGTGCGTGTTCCGTGACTACGGGCTTCGGTCCTTGTGGATTCGTGATGCTGCCAGCGACAATGTTTCGATTTCGGTGAGCCTTGAGGATGGCGTGCCCAAAAAGGCCGGCGCAGCGGAAGCAGGCGATCTGACTGTCCCGAACCGGGAGGCAGTATTCGCCCTTGGGAAGTGGATCAGTCTGCTTCAGGTTCCGGGGACGGTTAGGTGCGCTGTGGACACGAAGGCGGGAAAGCCCGAGTCATCGGTTCTGCTTGGCTTTCGGAACCCGGCAAGCGGGTCGCGAGTGATCGTGATGTTCGGGATCTCCGAAGAGGGTTTGCGCGATGCCGAGTCGGCCAAGCCCGGTGATGAGCCGGAAATCGTGGCGTGGGTGCTCGTGGTGAACCAGCTGGAGATACCCTGCGTTCCCCTTCCGGAATAGCCCCGTGCCTGACCACGCCCCGGTGAACTTGCGCACGAACGGGGTTGCGGGTTTGGCGCGGATGTCTTGCAGTTTGCCGATCTGTTCGATCTTGCCGTCTGTGGTTGACCTGGACATGACGACGACGGGGTCGGCGAGTTCCATAGCCTCGTCCTGGTGAAGGGTGACGCAGCCGATGGTCAGGCCCGTCGTGTCTTGGATGTCGCGCTGCCCCGGCGCGTTCTGTGGAATTTGCGGCTACTGCGCCGCGCCCATCACCTGGTCAGCCACCGCGCCCGACCGAAGCATGTCTTCCAGCGTCAGCG
>JANMGI010000576.1:0-1879 GCA_031374565.1 Paracoccaceae bacterium
GGTGCCTGTGCCTGTATCAGGCGAAGGACGCGACGATCCTGGTCGGCCTGAACGCGGCAGCGCGTTTGCCGGTGAAGCGGATCGTGTCGGCAATAGCGCTGGCGCAGGAGTAAGGGGAGGGGAAAGCGTTTGGTGGAAAAGTGCTTTTCTGCGACGCTTGCTTGACCCGCGGCGTGGGATCAATACGGGAGATACGCCCCGATGACAGCAACCGAGCTGCAGATTTTCGCGATAGGAGATTTGACGCTTGACCTGACGCAGGGGCGGCTTCTGTCTGCTGGCGGCGACATTGCGCTAAGGCCAAAGGCGTTTCGGCTGCTGTCGGTGCTGGCGCAGAACGCAGGACGGATTGTCTCGAAGGACGAGTTGATGAGCGAAGTCTGGCCCGATGTCATCGTGTCAGAGGATTCGCTGACCCAATGCGTGCATGAGGTGCGCGATGCGCTGGGGCCTGTTGTCTCGGCGCTTCTGCGGACAGTGTCGCGTCGCGGATACATGTTGGCCGAGGCGGGATTGTCGGGGATCACGGTGCCAAAGCACGTGCCACCCGCCGATCCGGGGGCAATCGCCGTCATGCCCTTTCAGATGCCGAACAGGATTTCGGAGCGGACGCGCGTTCTGTTCGACGGTCTGACGCATGATGTGATCTCACGGCTGGCGCGGCTGCGGACCTATCGGGTGAGCGGGCGGGGCAGCGTCTTCGCCTTGCGCAATCTGAGCGAGGACCCGTTCAGATTGCGCCAGCTGCTTCGGGTGAGCAGCGTGGTGACGGGTCGGGTGGTGTCTGGCGACGGCTCGTCGATGGACCCGTTCCGGCTGGTGTTCGATCTTGTGCGCACGGCGGATGGAAGCCTGGATTGGTCGGACGAGATCCTGATCTCGACCGACACCTTGCATCAGGGTTCGGCGCGCATTGCGGACAAGCTGGTGAATGCTATCGCGTTGGCGGTGACGGGGGCCGATATCCGTCTGGCTCTGTCGGACCGCAATGGGGTGTCCGACGCCTGGTCGGAGTTCCATCTGGGCCTGAACCAGGCACTGAGGTTTTCGCCCGAAGGGATGCAGGCGGGGTTGGAACATCTGTCCCGGTCAGCCGCTCTGGACCCCGGATGTTCCCGGGCCCATGCCTTCCTTTCGTTCTGTCATTATCATCTGGCCTTCACCAACCAGCTGCAGGACCGCAAGGCAGGCGTTGCCGTCGCGCTGGCAACAGCCGAGCGGGCGCTGGAGGCCGACGCGCTAGGCCCGCCGGCGCACTGGGCTTATGGTCGGGCATTGTGGCTGAACGGAAACCCGGAAGCTGCCAAGACGCATATGGAACAGGCAATCGCCCTGAGCCCGAGTTTCCCGAATGCGCATTATATGCTGGGATTTCTGGAATGCCACGCGGGCGATCCGTCCCGCGCATTGGTCAGCCTTGACCAGAGCGAGAGCCTGAGCCCTTTCGATCCGTTCCTGCCCTCGATCCAGATCACGCGGGCGATAGCCTATTTGCGGATGGGAGAGATCGAGCGTGCGGCGGATTGGGCGAGCCGGGCTGCGGAGCATCGGCTTTCATACGGTCACATGCTGGCCCATGCTGCAGTGGTGCTGGAGCTAGCCGGACGGCGGGAAGCGGCAAGGGCTACATACACCCGGTTGCGGCAGCGTGAGCCGGACTATGATCTGCAAGGCCTGTTCCGGGCCTTTTACACGATGCCCTCAGAGGTTGAGCAAGCTTTCCGGACGGCCCTTCCCGCCCTTGGTGCCTGAGGTATCGGTAAGAGAAAGACCCCCGAGGTGTCCCGAGGCCGTCTTTTGTCACGTGGAAGGGTGGATCAGCACCCCGACCTGATCATCTCGAATTCCTCGATCATGCGGTCGCGAAGCCAGGTCTGGG
>JANMGI010000529.1:0-3220 GCA_031374565.1 Paracoccaceae bacterium
TGCAGCCAGTCGATGACCGCGCCCGCCCGGCGCCCGTAAGCCTGCACCACCACGCCGAACCCGTCCCACCCGGCCAGCGAGGGGTCCTCCAGCACCGCCTGGATCACGTCCAGCGACAGCGCCAGCCGGTCAGCCTCTTCCGCGTCGATGTTGAACCCCAGCCCCGCCGCCCGCGCGAGGCCGGCCAGCGCGCGAACGCGGGGCACCAGTTCGGCCATCACCCGGTCACGCTTGGCCACCTCATAGCGCGGATGCAGGGCGCTGAGTTTCACCGAAATCCCCGGATTGGCCCGGATATCGTTGCCCCGCGCCGCCCCGGCAATCGCCGTGATCGCACGGCTGTACGACAGGTGATACCGCCGCGCGTCGCCTTCGGTCCGCGCCGCCTCGCCCAGCATGTCATAGCTGTAGGTGTAGCCCTGCCCCTCCAGCTCGCGCGCGCGCTTCATCGCGGCATCGATGGTCTCGCCCAGCACGAACTGTCGCCCCATCTCCTTCATCGCGCGCTGCACTGCCGTGCGGATGACCGGTTCCCCAAGTCGCCGCACGGCGGCGCGCAGGTGCCCCGCCACCCCCGGCTCGGTTTCCTCCAGCACCTTTCCGGTCAGCATCAGGGCCCAGGTCGAGGCGTTCACCAGGCTGGACGCCGACTTGCCCAGATGCCGCCCCCAGTCCGAAGGCGCGATCTTATCCTCGATCAGGGCATCCATCGTTTCGGCGTCGGGCACTCGCAGCAGTGCCTCGGCCAGACACATCAGCGCGATGCCTTCGTCGGTGGAAAGGCCGTATTCGGCCAGAAACACCTCCATCAGCCCCGGTTTGGCGCTGGCGCGAATGCGGCGGACCAGATCGGCCCCATCCGCCACGATGGCCGCACGGGCCTGCGCGTCCAGTGCCGCTTCCAGGGTCAGGCGCTGGACCAGCGCTGTTTCGTCCGTAAGGGCGCCCGTGGTGATGACGGACCAGGCAGAGGCGGAATCATGGGGCATGTTGGCACCTTTCTTTCCGCCCAGCATATACCCAAATCGGCAGGCTGTTTTCCCGTATCAATCGTGCTACTCAGGCAGATGACGGGAAAATTCAGGGAAAGCCCATGCCATCTGACCGCACTGATCTTGACCGCTTCGACCTTGCCATCCTGCGGGTGTTGCAAATTGAGGGGCGCATCGCTGCGGTGGAGCTTGCGCGGCGCATCGGGCTGTCCAAATCCCCCACTCAAGCCCGGATGAAACGGCTGGAAGAGTCTGGGGTCATCACGGGCTACCGTGCGATCCTGGACCCGATCCGCATGGGTCAGGCGCATGTGGCTTTCGTCGAAGTGCGGCTGTCGGACACGCGTGAGGCGGCACTGACCGCGTTCAACAAGGCTGTGCTGATCGTGCCCGAGGTCGAGCAGTGCCACATGATGGCGTCAAGTTTCGACTACCTTCTGAAGGTCCGCACCGCTGACATACAGTCCTATCGCCGGGTCCTGGGCGAGGTGATCTCGGCCCTGCCACACGTCGCCAGCACGTCGACCTATGTGGCGATGGAGGCGGTGAAAGAGGTATTCTGACGCAACTTCCGGTCCGGATAGCCGTAGCTATCGGAAAGGGAGACAGAAATGGATCTGATCGGACGTATCCTTTTGGCGGCGCTGTTCGCGGCGGGGGCGGTGCAGAAGGCTTTGGCGCCCGCTGCCGCTCAGGGGTTGCTGGCTGGGTTCGGTGCACCGGGCTGGCTGGTCTGGCCTGCTCTGGGGCTGAACGTGGTCCTGGCGGCGGGACTGATCTGGCCGCCGACAGTGCGGACCGCTGCATTGGTCGCGGCCGGGTATTGCGCGCTGACCAGCATCTTCCACTTTCTGCCGCAGGATGGCTGGCAGATGTCGATCTTCGTCAAGAACTGGGCAATCGCGGGCGGCCTGCTGGTGCTGGCCGCGTCGCGGAAACCCTAGTCCTTCTCTTTGCCCGGCGAAATCGTCACCTTCGCAGCGCTGGACGAAACCTTGACCGGGGCCTTCGCCGCCTCTTTCTTCGGCTTCTTCACTTCTTTTCGTTTGTTCATACCTTTGGCCATCGCCGTATCCTCCTGTCGGCCCGAATGGCCATGCCCAATGTTAAAGCCCCTGACCCGCGATTGCACGGAGGAATTGCACTTCCTGTTGCCAGGTTGACGCCGCCGCTTCAGACTGAAACCATCTTGACCGAAGCAGAGAAAACGATGCGCCTTGACCGCGCCGACCTTGAGGCCGCAACCCAGCCCCTGAACCGGGCCCGGTCGATGCCTGCGGGCTTCTACACCGACCCGGCGCTTTTCAAGGCAGAACGTGAGAGGGTGTTTCTGAAGCACTGGGTCTTCCTGTGCCGGGCCGAGGACCTGGCCCAGCCCGGCGACTACCGTGCCTTTGACAGCACCGGCGGGCCTATCGTGCTGATCCGCGGCCATGACGGGCAGTTGCGGTGCTTTGCCAACTACTGCCGCCACCGCGGCTCGATCCTATTGGAGGGGTCGGGGAGTGTCGGCGGCCGGATCACCTGCCCCTACCACGCCTGGAGCTACCTGAACGATGGGCGTCTTTATGGCTGCCCGGACATGAAGGACGCCGAAGGCTTCGACAAGGTGGAAAACGGGCTCGTGGCGCTGGACCTTGACCAGTGGGAGGGCTTTGTCTTTGCCCGCTTCACCCGCGATGGACCCAGCTTGCGCGCGCATCTGGGCGACTTCCCCGACCGGATGGCCAGCCACAAGCTGGGCCAGATGCGTTGCACATGGGCAGTCACGCTGGACGTGGCCTGCAACTGGAAACTGATCCTGGAAAACGCGGTCGAGACCTATCACACCGGCATCGTCCACCGTGACACTGTGGGGGCGCAACAGTCTCGCTCACCCGCCACCAAGGGTGACTGGATCGCGATTCAGGTGATCTCGGGCCGGTCCATCGCCACGCTTGGGTCTGACCAGCCACCCTTTCCGCCGATCAAGGGGCTGGACGATGACGCGCGTCTTGGCACCTATTTCACCGTTGTCTTTCCCACCGTGCAATTCGCCGTCGCACAGGATTGCCTGTGGTGGCTGAACACCATTCCCGTCAGCGAGACCCGCACGATCCTGGAAGTTGGCGGCTGCTTTCCCGAAGACCGCCTGTCGTTGCCCGGCTTTCAGGCCCGCGCCGAGCCCTACTATGACCGCTGGGAGCGGGTGGCGAAAGAAGACGTGGGCATTCTGGAAAAGCAGCAGC
>JANMGI010000637.1:0-3540 GCA_031374565.1 Paracoccaceae bacterium
CATTCTGAACTCATCGGTTTGAATGGTATCACCGGGAGTCTTGCCACAGATGCCGACATGCCGCAACCGGCCTTCGGTTTATTTTCATGTGTTTGGCCGCGATACCGGGGCGCGGATCAGGGGCCGTCCACAGGACCGGGGCGCCAGCCCACGGCCCGTTTACCCAGCTGGCGGAACTTGTCGGATATCTGGGTCAGCCGCCCGCGCCATTCCGGCTGCGGCTCTTGCCCGGCGGTCACCTTGAAGAAGACCTGCACCATGCAGGCCAGCGCGAAGGGCTCGATCACCGCGGCCTTGATCGCCCAGGCAAAGACCACCGCAAGAACCAGCATCCCGGCACTGGTGTCACCCGGCAAAAGCCAGACCAGCGCTGCCGCCGGGGCCAACATGAAGACGAAGACCACGACGGCCAGGACCCAGCTGATCAGAGTCAGCCAGGCGGCATTGATCAGCATCACGCGCGCGTTCTGCGCATACAGCACCAGCCCGTCATGCGCCGCTTCCCAGGCATTCTCGGACCGGGTGCGGATCGCATGGGCCAGAACGACTTCGTCCACCAGTCCCACGGCCAGCTTCAGATAGGCCCTGACCGCCGCCATCACCTGCGCCACGCCGGGGATCGGCAGGATCGTCAGAAAGCCTTCGGCAAGTCCGGTGATCACGCCGATCACCCCCTTGATCAGCCGGTCAAGCGCAAAAAGCGCCGAGGCCTGGCCGAAGCGTTCGGTCACCACGCGGCGCGCAAAGGCGATCTGGCCCTGTCCAAAGGGCACCGGGCGACCTTCCAGATACTCTACCATCACCGCGATATGGCCCGCCTTGACGATGTAGAGGAGGTAGTCGCGCAGGAAGAAGATTACGCCCGCCGTCAGCCCGAACCCGGCAAATCCCCCCCAAAGCGTGCTGCTGGTTTGAAAATCCTCATCCCCGAACAGTCCGACGCCGTAACCGATACCCGCCCCAGCCCCGGTCACCGCAATAAGCGTCGCCGTGATCGCGAAGTAGACAAGCGCGCGGAAAATCAGGAACGGCGCGGTCCGGATCATCAGGCCCAAGGCCTTGGCAATGCTGAAATCCCACATCTGTCCCGCTTTCAAAGTCTTTTCCCAAGGGTGACGCGGGCGTGGTCGGGAATCAAGCCGCCAGAGCAGAAACAATCCTGTTTCGTTCGGCCACTTAGCAAAGTCTTCAGGATTCGAGTCGATGCTGACCCTGTAGAACAAAGGAGGACCACGATGTCAGCTTCCCGCCTTACCCTTACAGACGAGCTTTCCGACATCCGGGCCGAAATCGCCCGCCTGCAACGGCGTGAAGCCTCGCTTCAGCGGCTGGCTGACGATTTGCCGCCGATTCCGGTGTTCCGACGCGGTGGCTGGCCGATGATGCGCAAACCGGCGACAGTCACGGTCAACGCCTAGGGGTTCAGCCCTCGATCAGGGCCGTCACGCGGGCCACGCCCTCGGCCACCAGGCCCGCGTCCCCCCGCGCCTCGACATTCAGCCGCAACAGCGGTTCAGTGTTGGATGCACGCAGGTTCATCCGCCAGTCCTTGAAATCCAGACTCAGGCCATCTGTCCGGTCAACGCCCTGCGCTCTGGGCGCAAGTTCAGCCTCTACCCGTTTTACGATTGCAGGCAGATCTGTCACCCGGAAGTTGATCTCTCCTGACGATGGAAAATCCTTGCGCAAGGCACCGACCATCTCGGTCAGACTGCGGCCCGACTGTGAGACCAGTCGCGCAACCATCAGCCAGGGGATCATCCCTGAATCGCAGGCCATGAAGCCGCGGAAATAGTGGTGCGCGCTCATCTCGCCGCCGTAGACCGCACCTTCGCGCCTCATCGCGGCTTTCAGGAACACGTGGCCCGTGGGCGCAAGCACCGACCGGCCCCCACCGCGTTTCACTGCATCCTGCACGGCCCAGATCACGCGGGGGTCGTGGATGATCGTGGCATGCGTCTCCTGCGCCAGATGGGCGGCAGCCAGCAGTGCCACAACATGCTCGCCATCGACGAAGCCACCCTCGCCGTCAAAAAGGAAGCAGCGGTCGAAGTCCCCGTCGAAAGCCACCGCGAAATCCGCGCCCGCCGCCCTGACCGCCTCGTCCGTCGCCGGGCGGTTTTCCGGAAGAAGCGGGTTCGGAATGCCGTTCGGAAAGCTGCCGTCCGGCGTATGGTGAATCCGCACCAGGTCAAGCTGAGCACCCCGTTTGGCCAGCCCCTCGGCCAGCGCATCCAGCGTCGGCCCCGCCGCGCCGTTTCCGGCGTTCATCACCAGCCGCAGGGGTCCGATCCCCTGCCCGACCAAGTCCGCGACATGCGCCACGTAGTCCGCGCGGACGGACGACCGGTCCTCACGCGCTCCGCCAGAGGCTGCGACAAGCGGCTCGGCACTTTCGGTCAGCGCCCTGATCCGGGCAAAATCGGCGTCGGGCAGCGGCACTGCCCCGCGTCCGACCAGCTTCATCCCGTTGTATTCGCGCGGATTGTGCGACGCGGTGACGCAGATGCCCCCACCCGCCCCAAGGTGCGCGGTTGCGAAATACATCTCCTCGGTTCCCGCCAGCCCAAGGTCCAGCACCCGCACGCCTTGCGCCATCAGCCCTGCTGCAACGGCATCGGCCAGCGCGGGCGAGCTTTCCCGGCAATCCCGCGCCAGCACCACAGCATCGGCCCCGGTCACCGTGGCAAAAGCCCGGGCGATCCGGTTGGCAATGGCTTCGGTCAGGTCCGTCCCAAGACGGCCGCGGATGTCATAGGTCTTGAACGCGCTCATGGCGCGCAAAGGATCACCCCCGCGCGCCGTAGTAAAGCCCTACGACATGCTCGGCTTCCGCGAAGAACAGCCACCGCGCAGCCAGAGCGCCCGCGAGGTGCAGGACTGCCGCCAGACCGATCCCCCAGATACCCAGCGGCAGATGAAGGACCAGCGCGGGGACCACCGAGGCCAGCGCAATCGCGATCTTCCGCAGCTTGGCCGCATGCTTGCGACCGACAACAAAGATCATCTCGCGCTTGAGGTAGTTCCCCGCCGTATGCGCGGGATCAAGGACGGAGGGCACGCCCAACTGGTCCAGACCCGTCGCCGTGCCCATCGTCTGCCCGGCCTTCGCGAAAGTCCCGTCGCCGACGCGCCAGACCGCCCAGAGGACCACTCCCACCGCCAAAAGCAGAACCGGAGCGAAGCGGATGCCCGAAAGCATCGCCCCCCCGGCCAGCGCGAAGGTCAGGAACATCACCGGCGTAAGCCAGTGGTGCCAGCGCGGAACGGCCTTGATCTGGGTGTAGATCATCGCCGTGGTGAAGACCGTCGCCATCGCGAGAAGGCCTCCGATCTGGCCGACAAGGCGCGGCAGTCCAAGGTCGAAGATCCCCGACAGCGCCACAGGGGCCAGCACCACCAGCGTCGCGACCGAGGCCCATGCCTCGCGGCTCAGCCAACTTGTCCGCCATTGGCTAAAGGCCTTCAGCGCGTTCTTCGGATTGCCAAGGTGGAAGGTCGCCGCAAGCAATCCAGCCACCGCCAGACCGTAGCCCAGCG
>JANMGI010000533.1:0-4342 GCA_031374565.1 Paracoccaceae bacterium
CTGTTCCGGGCTGGTCTGAACAACGACCCCGCGCAAAAGGGTGACATTCACGGTCAGATCGACTCGCTTTTCACCTTGATGGCGCCGGGCATGACGGTGGTGCCGCTGTCGGGCGAGGCGCTTTATCCCCGCATCCGGGCAGCGCATGCGATCGTTGCGACCGGCGAAATCGCCTTTTTCGCCAATGTCATCCTCCGCAAAGGTGTGATCGGCCCGGCGGGCTGAATGGGAGCCACCTGAAATGCAGGACGCCTTGTCGCCCGATCGCAGCCAGCCTGATGGTGCTGTCCTGCGTGGCACGAACCAGTCTGGCATGCGCGACCACAACGAGCGACTGGTGCTGTCGTTGGTCCGCCGCCATGGGGCGCTGGCAAAGTCCGACATCGCGCGGATGACGGGGCTGTCGGCACAGACGGTCAGCGTGATCATGCGGCAACTGGAGCAGGACGGGCTGCTGGAACGCGGTCAGCCGGTGCGGGGGCGCGTGGGGCAACCTTCGATCCCGATGTCGCTTGCAGCGGAGGGGGCGTTTTTCTTCGGGCTGAAGGTCGGACGGCGGTCGGCGGACCTGGTGCTGACCGACTTCCGGGGCCGTCTGCGCGCGGCCCGCCGCAAGGTCTACCGGTATCCGACGCCTGACGCGGTGGTGGGCTTCGTCCGCGAGGCGGCTCCGGCATTGGTGGGAGAGCTGCCCTCCGCGTTGCGGGGCCGGATCATGGGGATGGGCGTGGCGATGCCGTTCCAGCTGTGGAACTGGGTGTCGGTCCTTGGCGTCCGGCAAGAGGAGATGGACGCCTGGCGGTCACGCGACCTGGGGGCGGAACTGGGGACGGTAACGGGCCTGCCGGTCTATATCCAGAACGACGCGACCTCGGCCTGCGGGGCGGAGCTGATTTTCGGGACCGGGGAGCGGCCGAAGGACTACCTCTATTTCTACTTCGGGACCTTCATCGGCGGGGGGCTGGTGATGAACGGCCAGCTCTATCTTGGCCGGACCGGCAACGCGGCGGCGGTGGGGTCGATCCAGGTGCCTGCGCCAGGGGGTGGGACGCGGCGGCTGATCGACCTTGCTTCGATGTCGGTCCTGGCCGAGGCGATGGAGGCGGCGGGGGAGTCCTCCGATCATCTGTGGAGCCAGCACGACCGGTGGGAGGTGTCGGACGGGGTGCTGGACCGCTGGCTTGACCAGGCGGCGGGGGCCCTCGCGCAGGCAACGCTGGCGGCGGCGGCGCTGCTGGAGGTGCAGGCGGTGCTGATCGACGGATGGATGCCGCTGGCGGTCCGGGCGGAGCTGGTGCGGCGGACCAAGGGGGCTTTGCTGGGGCTGGACCTTGCTGGGATCGACCCCCCGGTGATCCGGGAGGGGACGGTGGGGGCCGATGCGCGGGCGCTGGGGGCAGCAGCGATCCCGCTGTCGCAGAGGTAACTGATCGACCAGAACGTGGGCCAGCGGGAGGGGTAGTGTCCACGGTGGACAGTTTTTCGCGGCCTTTGGAATCAAGGGGTTGGGTGTGGGCGTTTACCGGGTGTTAACTTCTGCTGGTGGCCCCCCCACCCCAGCCCTCTCCCACGGAGGGGGGAGGGAGGCGCTTGGGGCTAGTGGCTGGTCCCGGAGGCCGCAAGGGCTTCGCCTCTGGCTGGCTGCCGGGGGTTTCACACCCCCGAACCCCCGTGGGATATTTGGGGAGGGAAAGGGGGAGTCTCAAAATGGAGAAGTCTGCATTTGCCGAGATGCTTGCCGAACTGAGACAGGACGCGGCAGAAGCTTGCTGGTCGTTGGGTTATATGAAGGCGATCGTCGATGAGCCGTTGATCGGAGAAAAGACGGATGCTTCATACTCTGGTTACGCGATGGTAATTGCCACGACTGCAGTCAAGCGCATGTTGTCCTTGTATTGCTCGCGGGCATGGGATCAAGTCAGTGATGTCAGCTCAATTCCTAATCTTATCAAGCTGCTTCCTAGTTTCCAAGAATTAACGAGAGAACGAAAGTCCTGGCACCCGGACCGCGCGTTCGATCACCAAGTTGACGCTCTGAGCGCAGAACATTCGAAACTACTCGCCGATGTCAATGCTGTGGACAAGAAGCGGATTGCGTCACTTCGGGTGTTTCGAACCGAGTGGTTGGCGCACAGGGTGAAGGAGAGCAAAGATCGCATGCATGCAGAGAAAGCAGGCCCTTTGGAGGACACCACCGTCCGCAATCTTTTAGACTTCGCAGAACATACGGTTAGCACTGTTGGCCGACTTGGACTTGTTTGGGACGGCACGAATAGCGCTTACCTCGAGTCAATTGACCGCGCCGAAAGGTATTGCCGCGAATTCTGGCGTGTCATACCAAATCTTGGCGACGTTGAAGATGCCGGAATTGGTTGACTGTTCCTGTTGATTCAGGCGCGCCAGAGGGTCGGATCAGCGACTGTCCGGTGGACAGTCGCCCGACCTGATTGCCTGGAGGCGCAAGCCGGAAGGCAAGGGGGTGTCCGCGATCCCGGACGGTTGGAAATCGGGGCGCGCCTGGCTGGGCGGGCGCGGAAACGCGCCTGCCAGGGGCAGGCAGGCGCGGCCCGATTTGTCGCGGGACAAATCGGGCAAGACACAGTGGGGTCAGCCTTTGGCGAGGTCCTCGAACAACCGCGCCACCCCCTCGGCCCCCGGATCGTTATGCCCCTTGAGTTTGTCGGCGGCGAGGTAACTCGCGCGGCCTGCTTTGGCGCGGGTCATCTGGGCCGTCGCGTTGGCACCGTCGCGGGCGGCTTTGGCGGCGGAGGCCACTCCCTGGGGCAAGGCTGCGAGAGCCGGGGCGAGGGCGTCGATCATGGTGCGGTGGCCGGGGGCGGCTCCTCCCACCTGCATCACGCGGTCGAGGCCTGCGGTGAGCGCGCCGATCCAGGTTTTGCCGGAGGCCGACGCGTCGCCTGCGGCGGCGAAGAAGATGGCGAGGAGGACGCCGGAGGAGCCGCCCATGGTCTGCGACAGCTCCATCCCGATGGCGCGGTAAAGCTGGGTGGGGTCGGCGAGGGGGAGGCGGTCGAGGGCGGCTTGCAGGGCACGGGCCGCCCCGGCGAGGGTGCTGCCGGTGTCGCCGTCGCCGGATTTCGCGTCGAGGAGGTTGAGGTCGGCTTCAACCGCGATCAGGGCCTTGCAGCAGCGTTCCAGAAGGGCGCGGCGGGCGGGGTGGGCGGACGGCACCGGCAGGATGGGTGCCAGGCCGTCGGGAAGGGGCCTTACGGCGATGTCGCCGAAGGGGGAGAGGCCAGGCCAGGCGTGGGGGGCAGTGCGGGCCTGGAGGGCAGTGACCTGGGCTGCGTCGACGGGGAGAAGCGAGACGGAGAAGCCGTGCATGTCGAGCGAGGTCATCAGGGGGGCGGGGCCGATGAGCCATTTGACCTTTGCAGCGAGGGGAGAGCGGGCGAGTTCCTCGGCGAGGACCGACATTTCGAGGGGGGTGGTGGCACCAAGGTTGTTGAGGAGGGCGACGTGGTCCCCCGCGCCGGTGTGGGGGAGGAGCTTTTCGGCCACCATTTGCATCGCTGATTTTGCGCCGGTGAAGGTGACCTGCTCGATCCCGGCCTCTCCGTGGATGCCGAGGCCAAGCTCGGCGTGGCCTTCGGGAATGCGGTCCTCTTTCGGGGAGCCGGGGACGGTGCAGGTATCGAGGGACATGCCGATGGAGACGGCACCCTTGATCACGGACTGGGCGGCGGCTGTGACGGTGTCGAGGTCGGCCCCGGTGTCAGCGAGGGCCCCGGCGATCTTGTGGACGAAAAGGGTGCCCGCGACGCCGCGGGCTTGCGGCAGGTCAGGGAGTGCTACGTCGTCATCGACGATGACCATGGAGACCTTGAGGCCGAAGGCGCGGGCGCGCTCGGCCGCGAGGCCGAAGTTGAGGCGGTCACCGGTGTAGTTCTTGACAATGAGAAGGCAGCCCGCGCGGCCAGTGACGGCGAGGATTCCGGCGAGGACGGCGTCGACGGAAGGACTGGCGAAGACGTCGCCGCAGACGGCGGCGGTGAGCATGCCCTGGCCGACGAACCCGGCGTGGGAGGGTTCGTGGCCCGAGCCGCCGCCCGAGACGAGAGCCACTTTCTGGCGGTCCCAGTCGGTGCGGACGACCACGCGGATGTGGGGGTAGCCGTCAAGGCGGGCAAGCTTGCCTGCGCTGGTTCTGAGAAGGCCGTCGATGGCATCAGTCACAAGACTTTCGCGGGTGTTCATGAACTGTTTCATGGGGTTGGCCTTTCAGATGCGGGCGACTGGAGACGATTTCCGGCGGCGTCGAACCAGAGCGGGTTGTGCGGGCGGACTTTCAGTGTCGCGCCCGGTTTGAGGGCGGTGTGGG
>JANMGI010000657.1:0-1880 GCA_031374565.1 Paracoccaceae bacterium
GTCCTGAAGACCGATTCCGGCCTGGTGCTTCTGGGCTGGCCCGCCGACGCCGACGGCACCATCCCGTCAAACCCGCGCGACACGATCTCGGGCCTGGTGCCCATCGTGATCAACACCAACCAGACGGCAGGCGACCCGACCACCACGATGAACCTTGGGGTGAACTTGCCCGCAACCTACACTGTCGCCGGGTCCACCGCGACGCCGCCACCGCTTTCGGTGGAGTATTTCGGCAACCTCGGCACGTCCGAGGCACTTCAGGTGACCTTCGCGCCGGTCGTCCCGGCCACAGGGTCATCGAACCAGTGGACAATGCAGATCCGCGACAGCGCCGGGGGCAACAACCTGATCGGCCAATACACCCTGACCTTCGACGATTCGCGCGGCGCGGGCGGAACGCTGGCATCGGTCACTGTCGTGTCGGGCGGGGCCTACAACCCGGCTGACGGGTCGCTGGCTCTGACCGTCGACGGCGGACCGATGACAGTCGGCATCGGCCGCCTTGGCGACCCGAACGGTCTGACCCAGCTTTCGGACAGCTTTGCTCCGGTCTCGATCACCAAGAACGGCTCTCCCGTGGGTAACCTGACCACGATTGAGGTGGATGAGAAGGGCTTTGTCAACGCCACCTACGATACCGGCTTTACCCGTCGGCTCTTTCAGATTCCGTTGGTTGATATCCCGAATCCGAACGGCCTGGTGTCGCTGTCGAACCAGACCTACCAGGTTTCGCCCGACAGCGGCTCGTTCTTCCTTTGGGATGCAGGCTCTGGGCCGACAGGGTCGATCCAGGGCTACTCGCGTGAAGGCTCGAAGACCGATGTCGCGGCGGAACTGACCAACCTGATCCAGACCCAGCGCGCCTATTCGTCGAACGCCAAGGTGATCCAGACGGTCGACGAGATGCTTCAGGAAACCACGAACATCAAACGGTGATAGGCGATGAGCGTCACCTCCGCCCTTGCCGGGGCCCTGTCAGGCCTGTCAGCCACCTCGCGCCAGGCCGAGATCCTGTCGTCGAACGTGGCCAACGCCACGACCCCAGGCTATGCCCGCCGCCAGGTGGGTCTAAGCTCCGCCGTGCTGGCGGGGTCGGGGCAGGGCGTGCAGCTTATTGGCGTCACCCGAGACGTTGACCGGCATCTTCTGGGCGAGCGTCGCATTGCCCAGGCCGGGGACGGGGACCGCGATGTCCGGGCGGATTTTCTGAAGCGGGTGGAACAAGCCCTTGGGACACCGGACAGCGAAGGCTCGCTTGCGGCAAAGCTTGCGGCGTTTGACCAGTCGCTTGTGGAAGCGGCGGGCCGCCCGGAATCGCAAGCGCGTCTGGGCGGCATCGCCAGCACGGCGAAATCCCTTGCAGCCGGGTTGGCTGCGGCGACCAAGGACATTCAGGCCGCCCGCGCCACTGCGGACCACCGGATCGGCGAAGAGGTCGGCAAGCTCAACTCTACCCTTGTGCAGTTGCAAGAGCTGAACGTCGAACTGCGGTCCTTCACCGGGGCCGGACGCGATGTTTCGGCGCTGCTGGACAAGCGGCAGCAGCTGGTTGACCAGATTTCCGCCATCGTGCCCGTCCGCGAAATCCCGCGCGACCTGAACCAGATCGCCCTTTTCACCACCGGAGGCGCGCCCCTGCTGGAAGGCTCGCCGTCGGTCATCGGCTTTTCCACGACCCACACAATCACGCCTGAAATGACCCAGGCACTTGGCGGGCTGTCGGGCATCACGATCAACGGACAGCCTTACGCCACCGCCGGGTCCGCCAGCCCGATCCTGGGCGGCACGCTGGGGGCGCTTTTCGCCGTCCGTGACGATCTGGCGGTCAGCGCGCAGGGCAAGCTTGACGCCGCAGCGCGGGATCTGGTCGAAAGGTTCGC
>JANMGI010000670.1:0-1828 GCA_031374565.1 Paracoccaceae bacterium
GAAGCGGATCAAATCCATCGAACCCGCAGGAGAGCAGAAATTCCTGCGCTCGAACTTCGTGGCCGGGTTGAAAAGCCTGCCCGTCCGCGTGACGCTGCAATAACACCGGGAGGATAGATCATGGCCAACCGCCTGCGCGCGATGTTCTGCGACCACCTCAGCCTGATGCGCGGCAAATACCTGCCCGCGTCCAAGCTGAAATCCGACGGCACCCGCATGGCGCGGCCGACCTTCAGCGTGCACTGGGACAAGGACCTGATCCTTGACGCCCCCCACGCCAAATGCCGCGAAGGCATCCCCGACATGGAACTCCGCTGGGTCGAGGGCGAAATCCGCGATGGGTGGGAGCCTGACACAAAGGTCGTCACCGGCGACCTTTACGACAGCGACGGCGCGCGCATCCCCCTTTGCCCCCGCTCAGCCCTCAAACGCGCCGTCGCGGCGTGGAACGCCAAAGGCCTGACGCCCAAAGTCGGCATCGAGTTGGAGGCCTTTGCCTTCGAGATCGCCGAAGATGGCTCCATCGCCCCGATGCACGCCCCCGGTGGCATCGTCTACGGCACCGGCCCCTTCGCCGACCCCGCTGGATTTACCGATGCGATCTGGAACCGGGCCGAAGAGGCAGGCTTTCGCCTTGAACTCATCACCGCCGAATACGACACGCCGCAGTATGAATTCACCCTCGCCTACGACGAAGCTGTAAAGGCCGTGGACGAGATGGTCCTCTTCCGCCAGATGGCCCGCGAAGTGGCGCTGGAACACGGTATCCTCTTGACCTTCCTGCCGAAACCGATCCTGGACAAGGGCGGCTCGGGCCTGCACTTCAACCTCTCCTTCGCCGACAAGGACGGCAAGAATGCCCTTGCGACCGGGCCGAAAGGCGGGCCGGACCACATGACCGACCTTGCCAAAGGTGTCGTCGCGGGCTGGTTGCATCACCACAAGGGCCTTGCCGGGCTGCTGGCCCCCACTGTGGGCAGCTACCTGCGGCTGCAACCCGCCTCGATGTCGGGCTACTGGTGCAACTGGGGCGGCGACCATCGCGGCGTCACGGTGCGTGTGTCAGAAGAGGGCGGCCCGAAAACCCGGCTTGAGCACCGCATGGCCGACGCCAGCTGCAACCCCTACACCGCGCTGGCCGCGCTTCTGCAAGCCGCGCTTCTGGGGGTGGACAAGAACTACACCCTCCCCGCAGCCGAGGCAGGCGACGGCTTCGACCGCACAGATGCAGGCTACGGTGTCGCCGCCTCGCTGGCCGAAGCGATAGACGATCTGGAGGCCGACACCGCGCTGGCACAGGCGATTGGCCCGGAGCTGGTGGAACATCACATCTACATGAAGCGGATTGAAGTGACCAAGACAGCGGCCCTCGAAGGCGCAATGCTGCGTGACTATTACATCTGGTATGTCTGAGGGGACGCCCATGCAAGCCACCTGGAAACTGGCCGATGGCCGCGAAATCACTCTGGACGTGACCGAAGGCATCAACCTGATGGAAGCTGCCACCCAGCGTGGCGTGCCCGGAATCATCGGCGAATGCGGCGGGTCGATGTCCTGCGCCACCTGCCACGTCGTCGTCGATCCCGCCTGGGCGGAACGGGCAGGGACCCCCAGCGCCTTCGAGGATGACATGCTCGACATCACCGAAGCCGACCGCCAGCCCACTTCGCGGCTGTCGTGCCAGATCAGGATGACGGCTGCGCTGGACGGGATTTTGGTGAGCGTGCCAGAGGTTTGAGCGGCCTCTCTTGGCAGATTTGTCCGTCGACAAATCTGCCCGCGCCTGCC
Source organism: Paracoccaceae bacterium (assembly GCA_031374565.1). Lineage (GTDB taxonomy): Bacteria > Pseudomonadota > Alphaproteobacteria > Rhodobacterales > Rhodobacteraceae > Tabrizicola. The sequence continues at coordinate 1,789 of JANMGI010000670.1, forward strand.
TGCCAGTGGGCAGGCGCGATACCGCGCCAGCCCAGGCAGA
>JANMGI010000693.1:0-2937 GCA_031374565.1 Paracoccaceae bacterium
GGGCGGGCGGGGCATGACCGGGTGGCGAGCCAGTTGAACCTGTCGGCGCACCTTGCTGTGCCGGAGGCTTTGGGGCCGGAAAGTCGTGCACCGGATTCGATCCAGTTCAACCTGACGGGCAGCTGGAGCGACGCTGAGGCGAGGGATTTCCAGGCGGCGGCCAAGGCGCGGGGGGTGTCGGTGCAGGTCTTCGGATTGAGCGAGGGCAATGCGCGGGCGTTCTGGAACTGGCAGTTCCTGGGCGATGTGCCGGACCTGCCGCGGACCCGTGCGATGCTGATGCGGGCCTGCGATGTGCGGCTGCCGACCCGGCTGACGGAAGGTGAGCTGGACTATATCGCGGCGGCGATTTTTGATGCGGCGGCAGAGGTTCGCGGGTAGATCTGTCCACGGTGGACACAATCAGGTTTGTTTATCGAAATCAGGGGGTTGACGATTTTCGTTAGGGAATCGTCAACCTTTTTCCGGGGTGCCCCCTCACCCTGGCCCTCTCCCCCTTGGTGGGAGAGGGGACGCCTGGCTTTCGTGTTGGCCCTGGCTTGAGGGCGGCGTGCCCGGCCCGACTGTGGGATGCCTCCGGCGGGGATATTTGAAGAAGAGAAAGGCCTTGATCGGCCCGCACAACGCGGCGGTCAGAGCACGCGCAAAGCGGGGGCGAGCCAGGGCGTGATGGCGAGGGCTGGAATGATCACCACCTCGGCGATCAGCGGTTTGAGGCGCTGAGCGATCTGGGCGGGGACGCCGTGCAGGATGCCCGCACGGGCTGAAAGCGAGAGGGTGCGGGTGAGCGCGGGGAAGGGGAGGGGGCGGACCTCGACCTGGTCGCGGAAGGCGCGGGCCTGGTGGAGTGCGAGGGGGGTGAGGATCGTCCAGCCTTCGCCGCCCGCGACCATGGCCAGGATCGCGGCGTAGCTGTCGAGTTCAAACCGATGCGCGGGTTTCAGGCCATGGCGCGCGAGGTGGGCGGCGATCTGGCGGCCCATCAGGTGGCGGGCGGTGTACTGGATCAGGGGCAGATCCTTTATCCGGGTACCTGGCGGGGCGACGGCGACGAAGGGTTCGGAGAGGATGGGGTGCACTTCGCGCCAGTCTTCGCGGGACTGGTCCGCGTCGGCGGCGATAACGATGTCGAGGGCGCGGGCTTCAAGCTGGTCCATCAGCCGGTGGCTGGCCCCGGTTTCCAGAAGGAAGCGGCAGCCCTTCAGGTCTTTTGCGAGGGTGGACAGAAGGCGGGGGGTGACGTCACTGTCGAAATCCTCGATCACACCGAGGCGGAGGGTGGTCATACCGGAGAGATCGGCCATGGCCAATTCGGCGCGGGCTTCGGAGGCGGCGTTGAGGATGGTCTGGGCGTGGCGGCGGAACATCGCGCCTGCGGGGGTAACCTGCACAGGCCGACCGGAGCGGTCGAGGAGGACAGCCCCAAGTGCTGCTTCAAGGACGGTCAGCTGCTGGCTGACGGCAGAAGGGCTGACGCCAAGGCGGCGGGCAGCGGCGGAGATCGAGCCTTCCTCGGCCGAGGCCACGAAGACCTCGATCCCCCAAAGTGTCACGCGGCCTTCGGGGTCGGCCATGGGTCAGAGCCTGTGCAGCGGGATCGGGGCTTGCGCCCGACCATCGCGCGCACCTTGGGGCAGGCAGAGGCCCCGGGTCAGGCCCGGGGTGCGGGGAGGAGAGGAGGCAGCCCGCACCGGGGACCCTTGCATCGCTAGAGCTTGGAGAGTTTCTTCTGCAATTCGGCCAGCTGCTTCTTGATGTCGGCGATGTCGTCGGAGGCGGCCGGTTCTTCTTCCTTGGCGGGGCCGGAGCCGGCCCAGCCCGGCATGCCGACCAGCATCGTCTTCAGGAAGGCTTCCTGCTGCTTGCGCAGCGCTTCGAACCCCGGAACGGCGGCGAGCGGGTTCGGGATCGCGGTGAGGTTTTCCACCATCTTGGCCTGACTGTCGCGCAGCATCTCGAAACTGGAGGCGAGGAACTGTGGCATGACCGATTGCATGCCGGTGGCATAGCTGCGGACTAGGTCAGTCAGGACGCCGACGGGCAACACGCTTTCGCCTTTGGATTCATGTTCGGCCACGATCTGCAGGAGATACTGGCGCGTCAGGTCATCGCCGGTCTTGAGGTCAATGATCTGCACCTCACGCCCCTGGCGGATGAAGCCGGCGATGTCCTCGAGGGTGACGTAATCCGAAGTCTCGGTGTTGTAGAGACGGCGGCTGGCGTAGCGCTTGATCAGAAGCGGCTTCATCGTGTCGGCCATGGTTCCCCCCCGCGGCTTTGCGCTTGCAGAGAAGTCTAGGGGAGCCCGCAGCAAAAAGAAAGCTTTCGCTGCGGCTCAGTTAGCGCGTGCAGCATCGGCCGCAGCGAAGTGGTCAAGCTGGTCCTGAAGTGCCTTGCGGAACGCGGGGCGGTCAAGAGCGCGGGCGATGTAGCCTTGCAGGGCGGGATAGGGGCCGAGGGCGGCGCGCAGTTTTGCGACGCGCAGGATGTCGGCCATCAGAAGGTCGGCCACGGTGAAGCGGTCTGCGGCAAGATACTGGCGCTGTGCTACGACAGCTTCCAGCCGGGAAAGGCGCGAGGCGAGCCAGCCTTCCAGCGGGTTTTCCGGGGGTTTGGACAGGCCGATGAACCACCAAGGGACGGTGACCATCTCGATGGAGTTGAGGCCGGCGATCAGCCATTGCAGCGTCTCGGCGCGGGCCTGGGCGTCGCGCGGCATCAGGGCTTCGGACTTTTCCGCCAGATGTAGAAGGCAGGCGCCGCTTTCGAACAGGGTCAGCGCACCATCTTGCAGGAAGGGAACCTGGGCGAAGGGCTGGCGGGCGACATGGTCGTCATGGGTGCGATCTTCGAAGCGGACGGTACGGATGGTGTAGGGCAGGCCTGCTTCCTCGCATGCCCAGCGCAGGCGGATGTCGCGGACGTGGCCGCGGGGAC
>JANMGI010000710.1:0-2683 GCA_031374565.1 Paracoccaceae bacterium
GAAAGGCTGACCCATGGTCCAGTTCACTTTGCCCAAGAATTCGAAGATCCGCACCGGGAAGACCTGGCCGAAGCCGGAGGGCAAAGCCGTACGCAAGTTTCAGGTCTATCGCTGGAACCCCGATGACGGGGAAAACCCGCGCGTCGACACTTATTTCGTCGATCTGGACAACTGCGGCCCGATGGTCCTGGACGCGCTGATCAAGATCAAGACCGACATTGACCCGACGCTGACCTTCCGCCGGTCCTGCCGCGAAGGCATCTGCGGGTCCTGCGCGATGAACATCGACGGGATCAACACACTTGCCTGCATCTACGGGCTGGACGAGATCAAGGGCGACGTGAAGATCTACCCCTTGCCGCATATGGCGGTGATCAAGGACCTGATCCCGGACCTCACGCATTTCTATGCCCAGCATGCCAGCATCATGCCCTGGCTTGAGACGAAGACCAACCGCCCGGCGAAGGAGTGGAAGCAGTCGATCGAGGATCGCAGCAAGCTGGACGGTCTGTACGAATGCGTGATGTGCGCCTGCTGCTCGACATCCTGCCCGTCGTATTGGTGGAACTCTGACCGCTACCTTGGGCCTGCCGCACTTCTGCATGCCTACCGTTGGATCATCGACAGCCGGGACGAGGCAACAGGCGCGCGGCTGGACGAGTTGGAAGACCCGTTCAAGCTGTATCGCTGCCACACGATCATGAACTGCGCCAAGACCTGCCCAAAGGGGCTGAACCCGGCCAAGGCGATTTCCGAAATCAAGAAGATGATGGTCGAGCGGGTGGTGTGACCGCGCAGGGGTGCTGGCGTCGGTCGTGTGGTTCGGTCTAGGCTGTGCTTCGCTTTCCCCGCGCCCCGCTGATCGGGCCGGGCTTTGGAAGGAACGACTCGATGCTTTTGCAACTGATCTATGCCTCGCGGCCCTTCGGGTTCGAGGCCAACATCTTGTCCAGCATTCTGGTTGAAGCCCGGCGCTGCAACACGCGAGACGGGATCACCGGGGCGCTGATCTGCCGGGATGACCTGTTCCTGCAACTGCTGGAAGGACCGGAGCGCGCGGTCGAGGCGACCTATGGCCGGATCTGCGCCGATGACCGGCACATTGAGGTGCGGCGGCTGGGCCGCCGGATGATTGCCGATGACGCGCGGATGTTCGGGGGCTGGGCGATGCGGGATGATCCAGCGGCCTCTTGGGTCTGGTCGCGGGCCGAGGTGGATGCGGGCGTGCCGGAAGCGGCCTCCGAGGACGAAGTGCTGGAGATGTTCCGCAAGCTGCCTGCGATGGACGTGCCGGGATAGGCGCAGATCGCTGGCGGGCTTGAACGCGGGCTGAAAGGGCGCAAGGGTGGGGCCATGAAGCCTGACCGCCCAGAACATCCCGCCCCCGCCGATGGATCTGCTCGCAAGGCGGTGGCTCCGGTCATCTGCTACCCGGTGGAGGGTCTGCCCGCACCTGACCTTGCCAGCTACCGCGCGGCGCGAGAGGGTTGGACTTTGGTGACCGAAGTGCTGGTGCCGCCGCGTGAGGCGCGGACGTTCGAGGTGCCGGCAGGGTGGTTTTTCCGGATCGTCAGCGTCGAGGGGCCTCAGGTTGGCGATCTGAACCTCTTCGCCAAAGGAAACCTGTCGGAGCGGTTCTTCAGCGGCAAAACGCGGGCCTTGCACGGGACGCATCTGTCGACCGGGGACAGGATATGGTCCTGCCTGCCCTACCTGCGCCCGATGGCGACGATCACGGACGACACGCTGGACTGGTACGGGTTCGATGCCTTTGGCGGGTCGGTCCATGACGTGATCGGAACGCGCTGCGACCCCTACACTCATGCGCTGTTGTCAGGCGGGGAGCAGTACCATCATTGCTGCCATTCCAACCTGACGCGGGCGGTGGCCGAGCAGTCCGGACTGCCGCTGCACACGGCGGAATTGCAGGTGCATGACGTGTTGAACGTCTTCATGTGCACCGGATTCACCAGGGATACTGGGCAGTATTTCATGAAGGCTTCGCCGGTGCGGCCGGGGGACTACCTGGAGTTCATGGCAGACATCGACCTTCTGGGCGTGCTGTCGGCCTGTCCGGGCGGGGATTGTTCGTCTGAGCATTCCTCGGATGTGGCGGTGTGCCATCCGCTGGTGGTGCAAGTGTTCCGGCCTTTGGCTGCGCCTGTCGGGTGGGCCTCGCCGGGACCTAATCCTTATGACCGGAGTCACGGTCAGGAGTAGCGTTCGACCGTCTGCGCCTGAAGGTCGTCGTAGCGGTCGCCCCAGGCCCAGCCGATGGGAAGGAGGCGGTCGATCTCTTCGCGGTCGTCGTCGGTCAGGTCGATTTCCGGGGCCATCGACCAGGCGCGCAAGTGGTCGGGTGTGCGGGTGCCGGGGATCGGCAGGATGTGCGGCGCACGGTCCAGCAGCCAGGCGAGGGCAAGGGCGGAGGGAGTGTAGCCCCGGGCCTTGGCCATGTCGTGGAAGGCGTCAAGGATGGCGCGATTGTGCGGCCAGTTCTCGGGGTAAAAGCGCGGAATACGGGCGCGGAATTCGCCTGGGGCGAAGTTTGCCGGGTCGGCCATCGGGGTGCCGAAAACGCCGCGTGCGAGGGGGGAGAAGGGGACAAAAGCGACGCCAAGCTGGGCGCAGCATCGGATCAGGCCCAATTCCGGGGTGCGGGTCCAGAGCGAGTATTCGTTCT
>JANMGI010000028.1:0-9866 GCA_031374565.1 Paracoccaceae bacterium
ATCGAACGAGAACACCAATGGATTGCTGCGCCAGTTCCTGCCCAAGAGAGCTGACCTCCGCCAGTTCACCCAACGCGATCTCGACCACATCGCCAGGCTCATGAACAATCGCCCCCGCAAAACCCTCGGCTGGGAAACCCCAGCTCAGGCCCGCGCCGAGGACATCGAAAAGGCAGCCACAGGTGTTGCACTTCGAACTTGAGTTAACCAATCCTGAACACGCCCGGCCAAGTGCTTGATTTTGCGCGTTCTGCTGCGCCTGTCCAACGTGGACAGGTTTTAGCCCACCCGGGTGAAACTGTCCGCCGTAGACCCGGCCCAGGCCGCGGCAAACCGGGGCGACGAGGCCGGGTCCGCCGCCAACTGGCCGGGTGCCAGCTGTTCGTACTGTTCAGCCAGCGAGATCACCCGGTCCGACGATGCGCGGCGCAGGAAGTGGTGCGGTTTCAGTTCGGAGGGATGCGACAGGCCCGCTGCAGCGACCAGTTCGGCCAGCGCATGCAGCGTGTTGCGGTGGAAGCTTGCCACCCGCTCGGCCTTGTCGGGCACCACGATGGCGCGCTGGCGTAGGGGGTCTTGCGTCGCAACCCCGGTCGGGCATTGCCCGGTGTGGCAGGACTGCGCCTGAATGCAGCCGACCGCGAACATGAAGCCGCGCGCCGCATTGCACCAGTCGGCCCCCAAGGCCAGCACCCGCGCCATGTCGAAGGCCGAGGTGATCTTGCCGCTGGCCCCGATCTGCACCCGGTCGCGCACCCCGATCCCGACGAGGGCGTTGTGAACCAACGATAGCCCGTCGCGCAGCGGCATGCCGACGTAATCCATGAACTCCAAAGGCGCGGCACCCGTGCCACCCTCTTTGCCATCGACGACGATGAAATCCGGGGTGATGCCGGTTGCCAGCATCGCCTTGCAGATCGCCATGAACTCCCACGGGTGGCCGATGCAAAGCTTGAACCCGGCAGGCTTGCCGCCCGACAGATCGCGCATCTTTGCCACGAATTCCAGAAGGCCGGTGGGGGTGCTGAACACGGCGTGGCTTGCGGGAGAGATGCAGTCGACCCCCATCGGCACGCCACGAATGCGCGAGATTTCTTCGGTCACTTTGGCGGCGGGAAGCACCCCGCCGTGGCCGGGCTTTGCGCCCTGGGAAAGCTTCAGCTCGACCATCTTGATCTGGGGGTCGCTTGCGACGTCGGCAAACCGCGCCGGGTCAAAACTGCCATCATCGGCACGCGCGCAGAAATAGCCCGAGCCAAGCTCCCACACCAGATCGCCGCCATGTTCGCGGTGATAGGGCGACACGCCACCTTCGCCGGTGTCATGATAGAACCCGCCCGCCTTCGCGCCTTTGTTGAGCGCCCGGATCGCGTTCGCCGAAAGCGAGCCATAGCTCATCGCCGAAATGTTCAGCAGGCTGGCAGAATAGGGTTGCGCCGACCCCGCGCCGATCGTGGTGCGCAGCGCCTCATGCCCCAGCGCCACCTTCGGCGCGATGGAGTGGTGCAGCCATTCGTACTGTTCCTGATAGACGTCGAACTGAGTGCCGAAGGGGCGCTTGTCCAGCTCACGCTTGGCTCGCTGGTAGACGATGGCGCGTTTGTCGCGGGGGAAGGGGGCGCCGTCCTTGTCGCCTTCGAAGAAATACTGCCGCATCTCTGGCCGGATCGCTTCCAGCAAAAACCGCAGGTGGGCCGCGACGGGGTAGTTGCGCAACACGGCATGGCGGGTCTGGCGCAGGTCATGCAGGCCAAGCAGGACCGACCCCAGGCACAGGGCGGCAAAGGGCAGAAGCCACCAGTCCTGCGCGGGGAAGATCACCATCAGGGCAGCGGCGAAGACCACCAGGATTGCTGGCCAGGTGATCAGGCAGTAGCGCAGGTTGAAGATAGTCGACAGCATTCCGGCCCCCGGCGTTTGATCTGGGCCAGAGTTAACCATGGAACTTGAAACTTGCTTAACGGATTTCAGAAAGGCACCGGGGCGGCAAAGATGACACGCTCTTGCGTGGTGGGGTGGTGCAGGGACAGCGTCTCGGCATGCAGCATCAGGCGCGGGTAGGTTGCGGTTGTTTCAGGCGCGTAGATCTGGTCGCCCAGGATAGGGTGGCCGAGTGACAGCATGTGCACCCGCAACTGATGGCTGCGCCCGGTGTGCGGGGTCAGGCGCACGCGGGTTTCGTCCACGCCGCGGTCGATCACCTGCCAATCGGTCACGGCCGGCCGACCATTGGCAAGATCAACCTTCTGGCGCGGTCGGTAGTCCCAGTCGCTGCCGACGGGCAGATCGATGGTGCCGCTTTCGCCCTTCAACTGGCCCTGAAGCCGGGCGATGTAGGTCTTCTGCGCTCGGCGATGTTCGAATTCCTGCCCGAGGAAGCCCTGCGCCTGCTTGGTGCGGGCGAAGATGATCACGCCCGAGGTGTCGCAATCCAGCCGGTGCACGGTCAGCGCATCCCACCGCGCCACTTGCAGCCGGGTGATCAGGCAATCCTGCCGGTTCTCCAGCTTGCCGGGCACGGTGAGGAGGCCTGCGGGCTTGTCCAGAACCAGGATCGCCGTGTCCTCATGCACAAACTGCAAGGGCGTGTCTGGCGGGTCGTAGGCGAAATCCCGGATCAGCGACGGGCTATGCAATCTGGTGGCCGTCGGCGATCAGGCGGTCGCGCAGGTGGCGGATATGGGCGGGGCCAACTTCACAGCAGCCACCGATCAGCGTGGCACCCTGCGCGACCCAGCCAAGGGCGAAGTCGGTGTAGCGTTCGGGTGTCAGGTCGTGGCGGGCGCCATATTCAGGGGCAGACGTGCCGTGGGTGTGCGGCGTGATCTCGGAAAAGCCGTTGGCGTAGGCCCCGAAGGGCAGGCCCAATGGCTTCAGCGCGGACAGGGCTGCCGCCATCGCTTCGGGCATCGCGCAGTTGGCCAGCACGGCATCGGGCGGGGTTTCGGCCAGAACCTCGGTAAGGTCTGCCACAGGCTCGCCCGACCGCAGCTTCGTGCCATCGCGATCCTGGACGGAAACCGACAGCCAGACCGGGCGGTCAGTGGTCCGCGCACCCCTGAGCGCGCCCCGGGCGAGGTCGAGCGAGGAGATTGTCTCGATCAGGATCACGTCCACATGCGGGGCGAGAAGACGCGCCTTTTCGGCGTAAAGCGCTGTCGAAATTTCGACCGCAGGGGTCAGATCGGGACGGTAGCTTTCACCCAGCGGTCCCATCGAACCCGCGATCAGGCCGCGTCCGGCAGTGGCGCGGGCCTCATGCGCCTCGGCCAGCGCACGGAGATGCAGCGCGTGATAGAGGTGGTCAAGGCCCTGCGGGATCAGCCGGTCATGCAGGATGTTGTAGGTGTTCGTCGTGGCCAGGATTGCACCCGCAGCGAAGTAGTCTTCGTGGATCGCCCGGACCAGACCGGGGTGATCCAGCATCACCCGCGTCGCCCAAAGCGGACCAGGGTCGCTGCCTGCCCGGGCGATCAGTTCCTGGCCCATGCCGCCGTCGAGAAGGGTGATTTCGGTCATCATCTGTCCTGTCGTTGCGCCCTGGGCTGGCGCTGGGGGGTTTCACACCCCCCAGACCCCCTGTGGGATATTTGGCGAAGAGAAAGGCAAATTTGAATTGAATTGTTCAGATCGCGTCGCGGAACACATCGGCAAGGAGGGGCACGAGCCAGTCTTCGTCCTGACGGGTAAAGGCAGCCGGGGTGTCGCTGTCAAGGTCGAGGACGCCGAGAAGCCTGCCCGCACCATTCCACACCGGCAGAACAAGTTCCGACCGCGTTGAGGAGGCGCAGGCAATGTGGCCGGGAAAGGCATCGACATCGGGCACGTTCTGGACCTGTCCGGTGCGCGCGGCGGCACCGCAGACACCCCGGGAAAACGGGATCACCAGACAGCCGTGACCGCCCTGATACGGCCCGATCTTCAGCAGGTCTGGCGCGGTGACGCGGTAAAAGCCAGTCCAGTTGCACAAGGGATGGGCATGGTGGATCTCGCAGGCGACGGTGGCCATCAGGGCGACGGCATCCGTTTCGTCTTGGGTCAGGGCGCGGATCGCGGCTGTGGTTGCGTCGCGGTCAAAGGGGGTGAGGTCAGTAGCCAAGGGCGCAGCCATCCTTTCGCGGATCAGAGGCACCGATCAGCACGTCGCCGTCGATGCGGATGGCCTGGGCACCGCCCAGCGGGGTTTGCGGGACAACGACTGCGTGGCCCATGGCCGCAAGATCGGCGCGGACTGCATCGCCATAGCCACGCTCGACTTCCATCCCCTCGGTGCCTGAGAACGCGCGGGGGGCATCGATGGCGTCCTGCGGGTCAAGGCCATAGTCGACCATATTGGTGACAAAGCGGGCGTGGCCACAGGGCTGGTAGGCCCCGCCCATCACCCCGAAAGGCATCAGCACGCGGCCGTTCTGGCGGATCATGCCGGGGATGATCGTGTGCATCGGGCGCTTGCCGCCGCCCGCTTCGTTCGGGTGGCCTTCGGTCAACGTGAATCCGGCGCCACGGTTCTGGAAGTTGATCCCGAACTTCGAGGAGGCGAAGCCCGAACCGAAGCCCCAGAACACCGAATAGATCAGCGACACCGCCATCCGGTCACGGTCGACGACGGTGATGTAAACGGTATCTTTGTGCACCGCCTCGGTCAGCGGGGCCGCTTGCGGCATCGCGCGTTTGGGGTCGATCAGGCCGACAAGTCTGGCGGCAGCATCATCGCTGAGCATGTGTTTCAGCCGGGTTGTATGGTCGGGATCGGCGATGAAACGGTTGCGGGCGTCGTAGGCAAGTTTTGTCGCCTCGGCCTCGATATGGGCGCGCTGGCTGCCAAACGGGTCCATCGAGCCCAGGTCGAAGTGCTTGAGGATGTTGAGAAGGAGGATCGCCGTCGCGCCCTGACCGTTCGGCGGATGCTCGACGAGGTCGACGCCCTTGTAGGGGCCAGAAAGGGGGGTGGTGTAGTCGCAGGCCGTGGCGGCAAGGTCGTCATGCGTGTGGGTGCCGCCACTGGCCTGCAGCGAGGTGATCATATCCTCGGCCACTTCGCCCTCGTAGAACCCGGCGCGACCCTCCTTCGCGATGCGGCGCAGGACCTGTGCCTGTCCGGGGGCACGGAAGACCTGACCGACGGTCGGGGCCTTGCCGCCCAGAGTGTAGAAATCGCGCGCGGCCCCTTTCAGGCAGGGCAGGTCGTCGGCCCAGTCGAAGGCGACGCGGGGGGCGACGGGGATCCCCTCCTCGGCGTAGTGGATGGCCGGAGCAAGCGTTTCGGCCAGCGATTTCAGGCCGTAATCGGCATTCAGGCGACAGAAGGCATCGATGGCACCGGGCAGGGTGACGGACTCGATCCCCTGGATGGGTACTGCCGTCAGCCCCCTCGCGCGCAGGTCAGCGGCATTCAGGCCCCTGGGCGCGCGACCCGACCCGTTCAGGGCCACGATCTCTTCCGATCCCGGCGGCTTGACCAGAACGAAGCAGTCCCCGCCGATCCCGGTCATCTGCGGTTCGGCAATGCCGAGGACCAAGGCCCCGGCGATGGCGGCGTCAACCGCATTGCCGCCGGATTTCAGCGTCTCGATCGCAACCTGGGCCGCGATCGGATGGGAGGTGGCGCAGAGGCCATTGCGTGCATAGACAGCCGAGCGGCCGGGAAGGTGAAGGTCGCGCATTATAAGCCCCATTTGAATGCGCTTTGAAGCTAGGGCGCGGTCTATGGGAAGCCAAGGGGGAAAGGACCCCTGGCATCCGGGAGAGGTTGGACTGAGGGTTCGGATGCCAGGGGGCAGCGTTTGCGCCGCGCCCGCATTTACGCCCTGACAGAAGGCAGTGTCCGTCCGGTCCGATGGCGGTCTTGCGACCTTTCCTGAAAACTCTAGGTGTCTAACCGGCGTCCGGCAGAACGAACCGAAGCTGGTTGCAGCCACCGGCCCGCGCGTAGTGGAGGTCCAGCGTCAGCGACCGGATCAGATGCCAGCCAAACCCGCCCTCCGGCAGTTCGTCCAGCGCCAGTCCCGGTGTGTCGGGCAATCGGCCCGCTGGCAGCTTGCCGCCCGGCATCGCCGCGCCCTGATCGACGATCAGGCAGCTTACCCCGTGCGGTACCTGTCGCAGAGTGACCGTCACCGGGCCGGGGCGGTCGGGATAGGCGTGTTCGGCCACGTTGTTCAGCACTTCGGCCAGCACCAGTTCGGCGGTGCCGCGGCCCTCATCCGACAGGGTGGACAGGGGCGGCCGCAACAGCATGCGCCGCAGCGCATCGCGGACAGCGGCCGGGCAAGCCTGGAACTCCAGGCTTAGTAGATGCCGGCTGACCTCATCAGGCGCTGGCTGCATGCGCCACTGCCGCGTCAAGCGAGGGATGGATGGTGAAGATCTTGTCCATCCGCGTCAGGCGGAACACCTTTTCGACGGTGGGAGTCAGGCCGCACAGTTCCAGCGACCGATCCGGGCCCAGCAGCTTTTTCACCGCGACGATGGCGCCCAAACCTGACGAATCCAGGAACTGGACGCGAGCGAGGTCCAGCACCACCCGCTGGGGGCCGTCCTTCGTGGCGTCGCGCATCTTTTCCTTGAACTGGATCGCGGTTGCGGCGTCGATCCGGTCTTCCAGCACGGTGACCGAGATCACATTCGGCCTTGTCTGAGTTTGCAATTGCATGGCGCACCCCTTTGCTTGCGTTTCCCGCAGGCTAGGGGCAAAGCGTGAACAACTCGTAAGGATCAATTGAGCTGGAAGGTCACCGGATAACGGCCATCCTCGAAATCACCGAAAAGGTCGCCAAGATCGGGATGATCGACAGGTTCGCCGGTCTCATCAGGGACAAGGTTCTGCTCGGACACATAGGCCACATAGTAGCTTTGGCCGTTTTCGGCGAGAAGGTGATAAAACGGCTGGTCCTTTGACGGACGGCTTTCTTCGGGGATGTTGTCGTACCATTCGTCGGTGTTGGAAAACATCGCGTCTACGTCAAAGACCACACCGCGGAACGGATGCTTCCGATGACGGAGGATCTGTCCGATGTGATACTTGGCGTGCGTCGTCTGCATCTAACATTCCCCCGTATTTTCTTTACCCCCTTGTCTTCGGGCTGTCCACTTTGCGACGCCGCCGCAGGGGAAACAGTCTGTGGCCAGTCCGGCTCCTCTCGTCTTGCGCCTCGCGGAATCCTGATGCCGGGGTAAGGCGTTCCCCATTTCATCCCCGGCGCGGATACGCTAACCTGCCTGCAAAAGAAAAGTGCACGAGGGGCAAATGAGCAGGTTTCTCCGTGCGTCGCTGGTGGTCCTATGCCTTGCTTCTTGCGGGGGAGGTGGCAGCTATTCGGCGCCGAGGCAGTTGGACGATGCGTGCGCAATCATCCGCGAACGGCCGCAGTATCTGCGGGCGCTGACCGCGACCGAGCGTCGCTGGGGCATTCCAGTGCATGTCCAGATGGCGACGATCTATCAGGAATCGAAGTTTATCGGCAACGCGCGCACGCCGCATACCTTTGCGCTGGGCGTGATCCCGATGGGTCGGCAAAGCACGGCTTACGGCTATAGTCAGGCCCTGAATGCCACCTGGGAGGAATACCAGGACAGCGCGGGTGGCCGCCGGGCCAAGCGCGATGACATCGGAGATGCGACCGACTTCATGGGCTGGTACATGGACGAATCCACGCGCAAACTCGGGATCTCCAAGGACGATGCCGAAGCGCAGTACCTAGCCTACCACGAAGGCCGCACCGGCTATGCCGCGCAGTCCTATCTGGGCAAGCCCTGGCTGGTCGAAGTCGCCGCCGCTGTCGGCGCGCGGTCTGAGATGTATCGCGACCAGCTGGCCTACTGCCGGTAAGGGGTGGTGGGCGGATTGCCCACCCCAACTTAGCCGCCGCGCTTCGCCGTTTCGGCGGTGATGTCGAAAAGCCGGGCGCCCAGCTTTCCGCCCTTTTTCATCTCGCCCAGGATCACAGTGGTCTGCGCGCCAAGGTCATCGATGATGACCCACTGCCGCAGTTCGACCGGATCAGCGGTGAAAACCAGCTCGATCGACCCATACTCCGGAAATTCCGGGTCCTGCGCCCGCACCCGGGTTGAAGTGCCGTCTTCCGTATGGCCGATGACCATCTTCGCTCGGCCAAGATCGACCTTCTCGGCCAGGATCAGGTTCAGGGGAGTGCGCTTCAGCGGATACTGCTCGGGCGGCTGGTTTGACTTGGCGTCGAATATCGCCACCTGCTGACCCCCCGCAATCACCAGACTGCTGTCCGGCGGCCCGTATTCAAAGCGCACACGCCCTGGCCGGTTGATGTAGATCTTGCCAGTCGAAATCGTCCCGTCCGAGTTCACCTGTGTGAAGTCGGCCTCAACGGTGGTCAGGCCGTTCAGGTATTTCGAGATCGTGGCAAGTGGCAGCTTTTCCGCTGCGGCGGGAAGCGGCAACAGGAAGACGAGCGGGGCCAGAAGGGCAAAGCGACGGTTCATGCGACAGATATAGCGATGCCGTGCCCCCGATGCACCCCCGCGCGTTGCGGCCTCGCAAGGACGTGCCGACGCCGTGATGCGGCTGTTGTGGCCGATTCTGCGGTGAAGTCCGACTTACCTGAAAGAAATCACGTAATAATTAGAAATTTGTCGAAGAAATCTCTGTATATGGACCTCAGAGCGCCTAAAATCCCCAAGAAATTCCACCGATTCCGTATTACCTTATGATCTAACGCAACATTGTCTTGGGATGGATCAGATGAAAGTCGTGGTACTTGGCGCGGGCGTGATCGGGGTAACCTCGGCCTGGTATCTGGCCAAGGCCGGGCACGACGTCACCGTGATCGACCGTCAACCCGCCCCGGCGCTGGAAACCTCATTTGCCAACGCGGGCGAGATCAGCCCCGGCTATTCCTCGCCCTGGGCCGCGCCGGGCATCCCGGTGAAGGCGCTGAAGTGGATGTTCATGGAGCATGCCCCGCTGATCATCCAGCCGCGCCCTGATTGGGCCAAGGTCAGTTGGATGGCGCGGATGCTGATGAACTGCACCGCGTCGGCCTATGCGGTGAACAAGTCGCGCATGGTCCGTCTGGCCGAATACAGCCGCGACTGCCTGATGGACCTGCGGGCCGAAACAGGCATCTCCTACGACGAGCGCACGCAAGGCACGTTGCAGCTTTTCCGCACCGAAAAGCAGGTGGCGGCGGCACAAAAAGACATCGCGGTCCTGAAGGCCGATGGTGTTCCGTTCGAGGTGCTGGATGCCGAGGCTTGCGTGGCTGCCGAACCGGGCCTCAAGTCGGCAAGGGACAAGATCGCCGGTGGCCTGCGCCTGCCGGGGGACGAAACTGGCGACTGCTTCAAGTTCACGCAAGGCCTGGCCCGCATGGCCGAAGACCTTGGCGTGACGTTCCGCTACGGCGTCAGCAGTGACCGGCTGGAGGCGGAGGCTGGCCGCATCGCCGCTGTCCATACTTCGGAAGGCCGGGTCACCGCTGACGCATTCGTGCTGGCGCTTGGGTCATATTCCCCGATGCTGGTGCGTGAGTTCGGGATCAAGCTGCCGGTCTATCCGGTCAAGGGCTACTCGATCACCGTGCCGGTCGTGGACGAGGCCCGCGCGCCGGTGTCGACAGTGATGGACGAAACCCACAAGATCGCGATCACCCGGCTTGGCGACCGCATTCGCGTTGGCGGCATGGCGGAAATCGCCGGGTTCGATCACAGCCTCTCGCCGAAGCGGCAGGCGACCCTGACCCATTCGGTCGAGGATCTGTTCGGCGGGGCAGGGGATCAGTCCCAGGCGAAGTTCTGGAGCGGCCTGCGCCCGATGACGCCCGATGGGACGCCCATTGTCGGCCGCTCGCCCATTTCGAACCTTTACCTTAATACCGGACACGGGACGCTGG
>JANMGI010000057.1:0-2535 GCA_031374565.1 Paracoccaceae bacterium
ACCACTAGCCGCAGCGGCAGCATTCATGCCGGCTACAATCCCTTGTGCGCCCGCCTCCTCATAGCCTGTCGTTCCGTTGATCTGGCCCGCAAAGTACAGGCCCGGGACAGCGCGGGTTTCCAGCGTCCTTTGCAAGCAGCGGGGGTCGAAGTAATCATATTCGATGGCATAGCCAGGCTGCAGGATCAGTGTCTGCTCCAGCCCTGCAATCGTGCGGATATAGGCGTGCTGCACGTCCTCGGGCAGTGACGTGCTTAACCCGTTCGGATAGACCGTGTGGTCGTCCAGCCCTTCCGGCTCCAGAAACACCTGGTGTGAGGTTTTGTCGGCAAACCGTACCACCTTGTCCTCGATCGACGGGCAATAGCGCGGACCAACGCCCTCGATATGCCCACCATACATAGCGGAACGACCAAGGTTATCCCGCACGATCTGGTGGGTGGCCTCAGAGGTATGGGTAATCCCGCACGAGATTTGCCGTGCTTCCGGGGTCTTGCTCAGGAACGAAAACAGCGCCGGATCCTCGTCCCCTGGCTGGCTGTCCAGCCGCGCCCAGTCAATCGTCCGGCCATCCAGCCGCGGTGGAGTTCCCGTCTTCAGGCGTCCCACGGGCAGTGCCAGCTCGGCCAGTTGCGCTGCCAGCAAACGCGAGGGCACATCGCCCATCCGCCCACCCGACATCCGCCGGTCGCCGATGTGGATCACCCCGTTCAGGAACGTCCCCGCCGTCAGCACGACGCGCCTTGACGAAAGCTCCGCTCCCGACGCCAGCACGACGCCTGCAACTGCACCGCCAACCAGCCGCAACCCGGCAACTTCGCCTTCAATGACATCCAGCCCTGGCGTCGCAAGAAGCTCTGCCCGCATCGCTTCACGGTACAAACGCCGGTCAATCTGCGCCCGCGGCCCCTGCACAGCCGGGCCTTTGCGGCGGTTCAGCAACCGGAACTGTATGCCCGCCCGGTCCGCCATCCGCCCCATCACGCCATCCAGCGCATCGATCTCGCGCACCAGATGGCCTTTTCCAAGCCCGCCAATAGCCGGATTGCAGGACATCGCCCCCAGCGTCTCGACGCGCAGCGTCACCAGCGCCGTAGACACACCCATCCGCGCCGCAACAGCAGCTGCTTCAGCGCCCGCATGGCCGCCGCCGATCACGATGACATCGTAGTGTTTCACGTGGAACACACCTTGGAAAACCCTTCACTTACCGATGCAGAAGCTGGCGAAAATCTCACCGAGAAGGTCGTCAACATCCACGCGACCGACCAGAGCATCCATCGCCCGCACGGCCTGCCGAAGATGTTCCGCCGCCAGCTCGACGCGCGAGTCGAGCCTTACCACTTCCGCCCGTGACTCGGCCAGAGCAGCGATTGCCGTTGTAACAGCAATCCGATGCCGCTCTCGGACCAAAGCCCCGGCTGACCCCACCCGCTGTTCCAGGATGCCACCGATCCGGGCCATCAGCTCGGGCACGCCTTGGCCCGTTTTGCCGGACACAGCCAGTCCGGTGAAACCATATATGGTGTCCGATTTTCCCAAAACCACAATATCATCGCCCTTCGGCTGCAAAGCCAACGCTGAGCCATCCGACAGGAACAGCCGCAAATCCGCCGCTTCTGCCCGCGCCAAGGCCCGGTCGATCCCGGCGCGTTCTAGCCGATCCTCGGTCTCCCGCAGGCCAGCCGTGTCCAGGAAGGTCACCGCAAGCCCGGATATCTCCATCCTGACCTCGATCACATCTCGCGTCGTTCCGGCAATCTCGGACGTAATCGCCGCCTCGCGCCCCGCAAGCTGGTTCAGCAGCGTTGACTTCCCCGCATTCGGAGCACCCACAATCGCCACTTCGAACCCGTCGCGGATCCGCTCTGCCGCCGCAACGCCCGCCGCCTCGCGCCCCAGGTCCGCCATCAGCCCGTCGATCAGCGCCAAAACTTCGGGCGAGACATCGACCGGCACGTCCTCATCGGCGAAATCAATCGTGGCTTCCAGAAGCGCCCCGGCCCGGATCAGATCGCGCCGCCAGCCGTCTACCTTTTGACCGACAGCCCCGGATAGCACCCGCACCGCCTGTCGTCGCTGCGCCTCGGTCTCGGCGTCGATCAGGTCGGCCAGTCCTTCGACCTGCGCCAGGTCCAGAACCCCGTTCTCCAGCGCACGTCGGGTAAACTCCCCCGCCTCGGCCAGCCGCAAACCGGGTTGCGCCGCCAGTGCCCGCAGAACCGCGCCCACAACCGCCGGACCACCGTGCAGTTGCAGCTCCACCACCGCCTCGCCGGTAAAGCTTGCGCCCTCTGCAAAGCACAGCACGAGTGCCTCGTCCAGAAGCTCTCCGCCCCAGGTCAGCCGCCGCAGCCCAGCGACTCGCGCAGCAGGCAAGGATCCACAAAGCGCAAGACCGGCCGCAAACGCCGCCGGTCCCGAGATTCGTACCACGGCAAGGCCAGACCGGCCCCGCGCCGTGGCGAGGGCATAGATCGTGTCCATCGCCGTCGCCTATCAGGTGTTCATCGACTCGAAGAAATCCGCGTTCGA
>JANMGI010000069.1:0-2462 GCA_031374565.1 Paracoccaceae bacterium
ATCAATCCCGCCATGACCCGGATCCAGCACCACGACCAATGGCCCCGCACCTTCCGGAACGGGGGCGATCAGGTCAGCCGCCTCGGGCAGGGCCCAGTCCGGCAGGTCGGGCCGCGCGGCCTCGGCTGCGAAGCTTTGGGCATCGGTCGGGGCCAGCACCAGGTCGATCCGGGTTTCATCTCCGGTCAGCATCTCGGCCCTGACCACCTTTTGCGGACCCTCCAGCTCCAGCACCAGCCGCGACCAGCCCGGTCGGAACGCCTCCGCGCGCAGGTCAGCCCCCGGACGCACCACTGCCAGCGCCTCAACCCCGCGCCAGTCGACCTCGCGCGTGTCGATCACCAGCCGCGGCGGGTTGTCCATCAGCCGCAACCGCCAGGGCACCGGCTGACTCAGCGCAAAGCGCAGCTGCAATCCACCGTCCGCCGTCGCCACGATCCCCGACCGCAGCGGGTCGATCTTTGCCAGCGCCGAAAGCCCCTCGGCCCCGGCAGATGCGGCCAGGGTCATCAGGATAGCCACAAGCCGCAGGAAGGGTCCGATGCTGTTCATCGCCGCCTTATCCCTGCTTGTCCGCGCTTTGTAAATTCCGCAGACACCCCCAGGTTCATCCAGTATCACAATGCGGCGAGCGGCTTGTCATGCCCCGGCCCTCCCCCTATCGTTTGCCCGCCGCCGATCCTTGCGGCCCTCGCAGGAGACGACATGCACCGCCTTGCCCTTGGCCTGATCGCTGGCCTTGCCAGCTTTCCCGCTCATGCTGATGAACCGGCGAAGACCGGCACTGCCGAAAGCACGATGACCACCGCCGACCGTGACGCCCTGCGCAGCGAAGTACGGGCCTATTTGTTGGAGCATCCCGAAGTCCTGATCGAGGCGATGGACGTTCTGCAACAGCGCGAGGAAGACGCCGCCCTTGCCCGAGATGTCGAAACGGTCGCAACTAACAAAGACCTGATCTTCGCCAGCGATCATGATTGGGTCGGTGGCAATCCCGAAGGCGATGTCACGCTGGTCGAGTTCATGGATTACCGCTGCGGCTATTGCCGCAAGGCCTATGACGAGGTTGACGCCCTGATCAAGACCGACGGCAACATCCGCTTTGTGGTCAAGGAGTTCCCTATCCTGGGCGAAGCGTCGACCTTGTCGGCCCAGTTCGCCATTGCGCTGCGCCAGTTGCACGGCGATGAGGCCTACGCCAAGGCGCATGACGCGCTGATGACCCTGCGCGGCGAACCGACACCGGAAACCCTGGCGCGGCTGGCAACCGATTTTGGCTTCGATCCGCAGCCGATCATGGACCGGATGAAATCTCCGGACGTGCAGGCGGTGATCGACGCCAACTATGCCCTGGCTGAGAAGATGGAGATCACCGGCACCCCCGCCTTCGTTCTGAAGGACATGGTGATGCGGGGCTATGCTCCGCTTGCGACAATGCAGGATTTCGTCGCCGACGCCCGCTCGGACGGCTGAAGACTGCCAAATTGATGAAAAAGGGCGGCCCGTGCAGGGCCGCCCTTTTTCATTCAGGCTTCCACCGGCGTCTCTTCAGGTCGCACCGCATTGGCGACCCAAAGCCCGACCCCAAGCGCCACCAGCGCCATGCCGACAACGGCAAAGGTCCCGGCCAGCCCGAACCAGGCCACCAGCGGTGCCGACACCAGCGGCGATGCGAACTGCCCCAGAAAGAACGCCGTGGTCAAAAGTCCCGACGCCCGGCCCCGCATCGACGCAGGCACCTTGCCCATGAACCAAGTGGTGTAATTGGGCATCGAGATTCCCATCCCCAACCCGGCAATCAGCGAGCCGACAAGGACACCATGCCAGTCGCTTGCCGTGGCGTGGCACAGGAAGCCCAACCCGATCAGCACGAACGACAGACCGAAGATCGTCATCGCCGACAGCCGCGCCCGGATGCGGCCATACATCAGCGACACCGGGGCCGAGACAGTAACCAGCGCCGCCATCAAGGCCCCCACGACCAGCGGGCTGGTTGTCCCCAGCGCCTGCAAGTGAAACGGCAGCCGGGTCGGCGTGACGTAGAAAGCAACCTGAAACAGGAAGGCCAGCGGCGCGATGAAGGCATATGCCGCCCAGGGAAACCGGTCCACGGTCGAACGTGCCGGCTTCGGACGGTCCCGATCTGCCGCGATCCGACGCGCATGCGGACCCAGTGCCACAAAGGCCAGCGCCGCAATCGGCAGGATCAGCCCATAGACCGCAAAGGCCCCGCGCCAGTGGTAGCTGGCAAGAAGGCCCCCCAGCAGCATGAACACGATCCCGGCGCCAGAGATCGCCGCACCCTGCATCCCCATGAACCGCGCCCGCGCCGGACCCAGCCACAGGTCGCTGGCCCAGGTCATCCCTAAGTTCATTGTGCCTGCCACGCCGAGACCAAGCGCCAGCCGCCCAACCAGCATCCCCCACAGGCTTTCCGCCCAAAGACCCGAGGTTCCGCCAAT
>JANMGI010000075.1:0-10599 GCA_031374565.1 Paracoccaceae bacterium
CAGCGCTTCGGCAGCAATGCGACCGGCGACGAGGTTGTCGATGCCGACCACGTCCACCTCGGGCGTGTCGGTGGCGCGGCCGAAGGCGTGAACGACGGGAAGCCCCGCCTGACGGAAGGCATGGGCAAAGCCCTCAGGCACGTGCGAGGAGGCGACGATCACGCCATCGACTGAATACTGTCGCAGGAGTTGGACAGAGCGCGCCGGGTCGGTTTCATCGGACAGGTTCACAAGGAGGGGGCGCAGACCCTTGTCCTGAATCGCGCGGGTGAAGAGATCGAAGATTTGCAGGAAGACCGGGTTGTGGAAGTTGTTCGACACGAGGCCCACCAACTGCGTGCGCCGAGTGGTCAGGCCGCGCGCCAGCATGTTCGGGCTGTAGCCAAGGTCTGCGGCGGCCCGTTCGACCCGGGCCCGCATCTTGCCCGACACGGATGCCCCTTCGGTAAAGGTGCGCGACACGGCGGCGCGTGAAACCCCGGCGCGTTCCGCGACATCTTTGAGCGTGGCTGCCATTCCGGCCCTGTATCCCGTTGATCCTGCTACTGGACGCAAGGCTAGGCCAAGCGGAGGCGATTGTCACCCAAGCCAGTGCGTCGCGCTGGCGCGCGGCTGCCATCGGTGCCGGACCCGGTCGTGTCGCGGCCTTAGAGCGTCCGGTCGAGGAGGGCGAGCCAGTTCTTGTGGGCAAGCTTTTCAAGGAGCGGGCGGTCGTAGCCGTGGTCCGACAGCGCCTGGATCAAAGCGGGCAGGGCGGTTGCATCGGGGAGTACGTCGGGGGTGGTGCAGCCGTCGAAGTCTGACCCGAAGCCTAGATGATCTTCGCCAAGCTGGGACAGAAGATGGTCCATCTGCCGCAGGATCCGGTCCCAGCCGGTGGCGGGGTCGCGGCGTCCGTCTTCGCGAAGGAACGAAACCGAGAAGTTCAGGCCGACCATCCCCTTCGTCTCACGGATCATCGCAAGCTGCCGGTCGGTGAGGTTGCGGCTGGAGGGGCTGATGGCATGGGCGTTGGAATGGGTGGCGACAAGGGGCGCGTCGGACAGACGGGCCACATCGTTGAACCCGGCCTCGTTCAGGTGGGAAAGGTCGAGCATGATCTTCAGCTGGTTGCACTCCCTCACCAGACGCTTGCCCGCGTCGGTCAGGCCGGGGCCGGTGTCGGGGCTGGAGGGGAAGGCAAAGGGCACGCCGTGGCCGAAGATCGTCGGGCGCGACCAGACGGGGCCTAGCGAGCGCAGGCCGATGGCGTGGAAAAGGTGCAGGGCGTCAAGATTGGCATCAATGGCCTCTGCGCCCTCGATGTGCAGGATCGCGGCGATGATGCCTTGCGCGACGCAGGTCCGGACCTCGGCGGCGGTGCGGCAAATTTTCAGCGCGCCTTTGGAGGCGCGTTCTATCCAGAGCAGGTGCCCGGCGAGCGTCAGGGCCGGGCCGATGGCTTGATCGAAGGGGATGGGGTCAGGGAGCGGCAGGGCGTAGGGCGGAGTCTCCATCCGCTTCTGGTTTTCGGCATCGTCATGGGCGCGGGGCGAAGGGAGGTAGACGGCAAAGAAGCCGCCTGCGAAGCCGCCAGCCTGCATCCGGGGCAGGTCGAGGTGGCCCTTGCCTTCGCCGGTCAGGACGATCTGGTCGCGGCTTTCGGGGTTCAGCAAAAGACGGAAGAGCAGGTCGTTGTGGCCGTCGAAAACCGGGATCATCGGGGTCACCCTGGCGTGCCGCCCAGCATCCGGTCGGCGCTGGCCTCGAACAGACTGCGGGCGTAGGGCGTGGTCATCCGGGCCTGAGCCAGTGTTTCGCGCGACATCTGTTCCACGGCGCGGCCGTTCTGCATCACAAGGACGCGGTCGCACATGTGGTCGATCACGGCAAGGTCGTGGCTAACCATCAGGAAGGTCAGGCCGCGTTCATCGCGCAGGCGCGACAGGAGGTTCAGCACTTCGGCCTGCACAGAGGCGTCGAGGGCGGAAGTGGGCTCGTCCAGCAGCAGGATCGTCGGCTCCAGCATCAAAGCGCGGGCGATGGCGACGCGCTGACGCTGGCCGCCGGAGAGCTGGTGGGGATAGCGGAAGCGGAAGTTTGCGGGCAGGCCCACGTCGGTCAGGGCCTTGACCACACGGGCGTCTGAATCGCCAAGGCCGTGGATGGCGAGGGGTTCCGACAGCGTGCGGTCGATGGTGTGGCGGGGATGCAGGCTTGCGTAGGGATCCTGGAAGACCATCTGCACACGGGTCGCAAAGCCGGGGCCGCGCGGGGTGGGAAGGGGCTTGCCGTCGATGCGGATTGTGCCTGCGGTGACCGGGGCCATGCCGCAGATGGCGCGCAGGATCGTGGACTTGCCTGAACCGCTTTCGCCCACAAGGCCGAAGCTTTCGCCCTGATTGACGGTGAGGCTGACGTCTTGCACGGCACGGACCTCACGGCCTTGCGCGCGGAAGGTGACGGAGAGCGCGTCGATTTCGATCAGGGTCATTCGGCCCAGGCCCCCGACCGATCCAGCGCGGGCAAGGGGCCACGCGGGCCACCGATGCGGGGCAGGCAGTTCAGAAGCCCGCGGGTGTAGGGGTGCTGGGCGTCAAGAAGGTTCTGCGCTTTCAGCTCTTCGACCACGCGGCCCTTGTACATCACGAGGACCCGGTCGCAGAACCGCGCAACCAGCCGCAGGTCGTGGCTGATGAAGATCAGGCCCATGCCACGGTCACGGACGAGGGTGTCGAGGATCGACAGCACCTCGGCCTGGACGGTGACGTCGAGGGCGCTGGTGGGTTCGTCGGCGATCAGAAGGTCGGGTTCGGGGATCAGCATCATCGCGATCATCACGCGTTGGCCCATGCCGCCGGAAAGCTCGTGCGGATAGGCCTCCATCACGCGCTGGGGGTCGCGGATCTGCACGGCGTCGAGGGCGGCGAGGGCCTTCGCCTCGGCGTCGCGTCGGCCCAGGCCATCGCGGCGGCGCAAACCTTCGGTCAGTTGGTCGCCCACGGTCATGACGGGGTTGAGGCTGTATTTCGGGTCCTGCATCACCATGCCGATGCGCTTGCCGCGCAGGGCGCGCATCTCTTTTTCCGAGGCCCCCATCAGGTCCTGGCCGTCGAAGATCATCTGTTCGGCCTCGATCCGTCCCGGCGGTCGGATCAGCCGCAGGACGGCGCGGCCGGTCATGGTCTTGCCCGAGCCGGATTCGCCGACGATGCCAAGGCGTTCGCGGCCAAGCGAGAACGAAACGCCGCGCACGGCTTCGACCGGGCCGGTTTCGGTGTCGAAGGTCACGCGCAGGTTCTGGACGTCGAGGAGGGTCATTTCGGCGCGCTCTTCGGGTCAAGGACGTCACGGAGGCCGTCTCCCAGCAGGTTGAAGCCAAGGGAGACGATGAAGATGGCAAGGCCCGGCATGGTGGCAACCCACCATTGTTCGAACAGGAACTTGCGGCCCGAAGAGATCATCAGTCCCCATTCCGGCTGCGGGGGCTGCACGCCAAGGCCAAGGAAGCCAAGCCCTGCCGCGATCAGGATGACGCCGGCCATGTCGAGGGTGACGCGGATGACCACCGAGGGCAGGCACATGGGCACGACATGGCCAAGGATGATGCGGGGCGCGGTGGCACCTTGCAGGCGGATCGCGGCGATATAGTCCGAGTTGCGGATCGTCAGCGTCTCGGCTCGCGCGACCCGGGCGTAGGGCGGCCAGGCGGTCAGGGCGATGGCGAGAACGGCGTTCTCGATCCCTGGGCCAAGGACTGCGACAAGGGCGAGGGCGAGGATCAGGCGGGGAAAGGCGAGGAAGATGTCTGTCAGGCGCATAAGGACCGCGTCGATCCAGCCGCCGAAGTAGCCCGCAACGGTGCCGATCAAAAGGCCAAGCACGGGGGCGGTCACCGCGACAAGGGCGATGATGTAAAGCGTGATGCGAGAGCCGTAGATGATGCGGGTGAGGATGTCGCGGCCGAAATCGTCGGTGCCCAGAAGATAGCCGGGGGTGCCGGGGGGCTTCAGCCGGTTGCCAAGGTTCTGGACGAAGGGATCATGTGGGGCGATCCAGGGGGCGAAGGCGGCGATCAGAAGGAGAAGCACCACGATGATCAGCCCGGCCATCGCCAGCCGGTTGCGCTGAATGCGCAGCCAGGCAAGCCAGGCTTGCCCGAGGCGAGCCTGGCGGCGGGAAGTGGGGCTGGGGTCCTGAAGCCAGGCGCGCAGCGTGGTCATGCGCGCGCCCTCATGTCCGGGCTCGGGGATCGACAAGACGGTAGATGATGTCCGACACCATGTTCAGCGTGACGAAGGCCACGCCCACGACGACGGTGCCACCCAGCACGGCGGGCATGTCGGCGGCGAAGAGGGCGTCAGTGATGTAGCTGCCAAGGCCGGGCCAGGCGAAGATTGTCTCGGTCAGGACGGAACCTTCCAGAAGGTAGGCATAGCTGAGGGCGATGACGGTGATCAGTGGCACCAGCACGTTCTTCATCGCGTGGACCCAGATCACCCGCCATTCCGGCATGCCCTTCACGCGGGCGGTGGTGATGTATTCCTGGCCAAGTTCATTCATCATGAAGCTGCGGGTCATCCGGCTGATGTAGGCCATCGAGACGTAGCCCAGAAGGCCTGCGGGCAGGATGATGTGGCTGACCGCGTTGGCAAAAACATCCCAGGCGCCGTTGAGGGCAGAATCGATCAGGATCATTCCGGTGTAGGAGGTCAGGGTGAATTCCATCATCATGTCGTAAGTCGGGTCAAGCCGACCTGGCCCCGAGACCCAGTCAAGCTGGCCGTAAAAGACCAGAAGTCCGATCAGCCCCAGCCAGAAGACCGGCATGGAATAACCCATCAGGCCGACGACGCGGACGATCTGGTCGCTTAGGCTGCCGGGGCGTGTGGCTGCAAGAACGCCCGCCGGCACGCCGACAAGGGTGCCGAAGATCGTGCCCAGCGTCGCAAGCTCCAACGTGGCGGGGAAGTAGCGGGCGACTTCGGCCGAGATCGACTCGCCGGTGCGGATCGAAGTGCCAAGGTCGCCGTGCACCGCGTCGCGGACGTAGATCCAGAACTGCTGCCACATCGGCAGGTCAAGTCCAAGCTGGTCGCGGACGGCCTGCATCTGCGCTTCGGTCGCGCGTTCGCCGACAATGGACAGGACCGGGTCGATGGGAACGACGCGGCCGATGATGAAGGTGACGAGAAGAAGGCCCAGAAGCGTGATCGCGAGGGTCAACAGGCCAAGCACGATCTGCTGCGCAAGGCGCAGGTAGCGGTTTTCGGAAGGGGGTGCGGATGTATCGGTCATTGCGGGAAAGGGCCGCCGCTCCATTGGCGCGGCGGCCTTGTTCGCTTACTTCGTGATCGTCCAGTAGCTGGTGGAGTCGGTGGCGCCCCCGGCGTAGAAGCCCGAAATGTTGGCGCGCATCGCGTCCTGACGGGCCTGCTGGAACATCAGCACGAAGGCCGAGTTGTCGCGGACCTTGCGCTGGATGTCGCCGTACATCTCGGCCCGCTTGGCGCTGTCTTTTTCCTCGACGGCGGCAAGGGTCTCGGCGTTCAGGTCGGCACCCGGGTCCCATGCGGTGCGCCAGGCGAGGTAGCCGGTCGCATTCGCCGCATCCGAGTTGTCGGGGTTCAGCGCGAAAGTCGAGGCGTTGGTGTGCGGATCGGGATAGTCCGGCCCCCAGGTTTGCAAGGTGATATCATGCTGGCGGCCACGATACTTTTCCAGCCCCTGCTTGCCGTCGCCCACGTCCAGCACGAGGTTGATGCCGACCTGGGCGAAGGTGTTCTGGATCGAGGTGGCGATGTCCAGCCGTTCCTGGTTATTGCGGACGGTGAAGCCGATTTCGATGGGCAGGGTCAGACCGGATTCCGCCATTAGGGCTTTGGCCTTTTCGATGTCCAGCGAATAGGGGTCGTCTTCGATGGCACCCAGGAAACCGAGTGGCAGGAAGTTCTGGTGGACGACCCACTGGCCCTTCAGGATGCTGTCGGTCATGCCCTTGTAGTCGATGGCCCACCGCATGGCTTCCTGGACCTTCGGATTGGCAAGTTCGGTCTTCTTCTGGTTCAGGGCCAGATAGTAGACTTGGCCGCCCACGTCCTCTTGCACCTTGAGGTCGGGATTGCCCATAATGCCTTCGATGTCGGTTGGCGTCATCTCGCGCGCGATGTCGATGTCACCCTTTTCCAGCAGGAGCCGCTGGGTCGCGCCTTCGGGGATGTGCTGCATGAAAATGGTTTTAAGCTTTGCATCGCCGCGCCAGTGGCCTTCGCGGCGCTCCAGCACATAGCCTTCGTTCGGTTTGAAGCTTTTCAGAACGTAAGCCCCGGTCCCGGCGCTGTTGGCCTTCAGCCAGGCGTTGCCCATGTCGCCCTCGACCTCGTTCGCCATGACGGTCTTCATGTCGACGATGTTCGCGACACCTGCGGTGAGGCAGTTGTAGACGAAGGACGGCGCATAGGACTTGTCGGTCTTCAGGGTGACGGTGTCGCCCTCGAAGGTGATCATCTGGTCGACGTTTTCGGGCGTCAGACCGAATTGGGTCAGGATGAAAGCCGGGGTCTTGTTCAGCTTGACGACCCGGCGAAGGCTGCCTGCGGCGTCTTCGGCCGTCATCGGGTTGCCAGAGGAAAAGGTGATGCCGGACTTGATCTTGAAGGTGTAGGTCATGCCGTCATCAGCAACCGACCAGCTTTCCGCAAGGCCGGGCACCAGATCGCCGGGCGTGGCCGGGTCCAGTTCGATCAGCGTGTCGTAGGTGTTGTTGTTCAGATCGACGCCCGAGAATTCAAAGGCTTCATGCGGGTCGATCGATACGATGTCGTCGATGGCGTCAGCCACCACCAGAGTATCGGCGGGCGTTTCGGCAAAAAGCGCAATCGGCGCGGTGCCGATCATCAATGCCGCTATCGCCGCTGCACGGGTAAATCCATGCTTCAGATGCATTATCCATCTCCCTGAACGTGTTCATTGCCAGAGTCGGTCTAGAGCCGCTCTCTGCCCTGATTGGAGGAAGGCGGGGGAGCGGAGTCAACGACAATCTGGGGACGGCAGGTTATTGGCCCGGTTGTCGCAGCCAATCCCAGAGGGCCTGAACCGGTGGACGCGTGAAGTTGCGCAGCCAGCACGACATGTAAAGCGGCACGGTCGTGCCTGCTCCGGTCTGGCAGGCCTGAACCAGCTGGCCGTCGCGCAGCGCCTGTCCGGCCTCACGCACGGTCGCGAGGCAAATGCCAAGCCCAAGCTGTGCTGCCTGCAACATCTGCGCGGTGTCCGAAAAGTTGTATCCCCGCGAGAACTCGGTCCGGGCCGAGCCTGCCGCAGAGAACCACGTCTGCCAGTCGTTCAGCGATTCGTCATGCAACAGGGGGGCGTCGTCCAGCCTTGCGCGATCCGGCAGCGCGGGCAGGCTTGCGGCCAGGCTTGGCGCACAAAGCGGTATCAACGCGTCCTGTGACAGCAAAAGCGACTGCGCGCCAGCCTCTGGCCAGGGCGAGGGGCCAAGAACGATGTCGATCTCGGCTTCCTTGGGCACAAAGGGTCTGTCCGAGGTGTGCACCCAGGGGTCAAGCCAGGGATGCAAGGCCCGCAGGTCAGCAAGGCGCGGCAGGAACCATCCTGTCGCCAATGCGGCCGGCATCATGATGATGACCGAGCCCGGTTTGGAATAGGCGTTCAGGCGGCGGACCCCGTGGCGCAGTTCCTCCAATGCAGTTTGGGCTGTGATCAGAAAATCGCGCCCTGCATCGACCAGTTCGATCCGCCGACCGATGCGGCGAAACAGGGGTTGGCCAAGGTGATCCTCCAGGACGCGAACCTGATGGCTGATGGCTGATTGCGTGATGTTCAGCTCTTCGGCGGCGCGGGAGAAACTTTGCAGCCGCGCCGCGGCCTCAAAGCCGATCAGGGTGGAAAGTGGGGGAAGGTTGCGATAGGCGCTCATGATCAATTTCGATTGAAAACATAAGAAATTGGCGTTTTGACCATGGTAACGCTCATCATATCCTGCCGTCCAGCTCTGTTTCCATGAGGACGCCATGACCCACCAAGACGCATCCCGATTTGCCGCCAGCCCCAAGTCGCAAGGCTTTCACATGCCGGCCGAATATGCGCCGCACAAGCGCTCGTGGATGATGTGGCCGACCCGCGTCGAGGTGTGGCCGGACATGGCGGCGACCAAGCGCGACTATGCGCTGGTGGCACAGGCGATAGCCGAGTTTGAGCCGCTGTGCATGGCAGTCCGCCCCGAGGACGCGCGCGAGGCGCGGGCAATGTTGGGCAGCGGGATCGAGCTGTTCGAGGTGCCGCTGGATGACAGTTGGGCGCGGGACGCCGGGCCGAATTTTGTGGTCGATGCCAAAGGCAACACGGCGGCCAGCCTGTTCACCTTCTCCGCCTGGGGCCACAAGTATGCGCCCTTCGACAAGGATGCGGCATTTGGTGCAGCGGTTGCGGCGCGTGAAGGGATGCGCGCCTTCAAGTCACCGCTGCTGGCCGAGGGCGGCGGGGTTACGGTGGACGGGCAAGGCACGATCATCACCACCGACACCTGTTTTCTGAACCCCAACCGCAACCCGACCTGGAGCCGGGAAGAGGTCACGCAGGAATTGCTGGAAACCCTGGGCGGGGAAAAGGTGATCTGGCTGCCCGGCAACGCGGAAGAGACGGAAACCGATGGTCATGTCGATGGCATCGCGGTGTTCGTGGCCCCCGGCGTGGTGCTGATCGAAGGTGCTGATGACCCGTCCGACCCCTGGCGGCACATCAAGCAGGCCAACATCGAAGCGCTGCGTGGCCAGACCGACGCGCGGGGTCGCGAGATTCGCATGGTCACCATTCCCGAAGCCGAGGAAAGCTGCATCATCGGCGAGAAGTTCTGCCGGTCCTACGTCAACTGCTACTTTGTCAACGGTGGGGTAGTCATGCCCGAATATGGCACTCCGAACGATGCCGTGGCCCGCGACATCTTCCAAAGCCTGTTCCCGACCTACCGCATCCGCGGGGTGCATATCCCCAACATCTGCCTTGGGGGCGGTGGCATTCATTGCATCACCCAGCAGGAACCCGCATGACCGCGCTCCCGCCGAATGCCTTTACGGCGCGGGGCAGCATGGGCCTGCATGTGATGGCCGCGATGGCGCATTTCGGCACCTCGCGGCTGTCCGAGCGCGAGGCCGAGGTGGCGCAGTTGATCCTGCAGGGCCATTCGTCCAAGGTCATAGCGCGGATGCTGGGCAACAGTCCGGAAACCGTGAAGGTGTTCCGCAAACGCATCCACACCAAACTGGGGCTTGGATCGTCGGCCGAGCTCTTTTCGCTTTTCCTTGCAGCCCTGTGCGCAGCCCCGCAGGATTGCGCCGAGGACCCGCTGATCCATCTGTCGTGAAAGGTGCCCCCAATGATGACCCGCCGCAGGCTTTTCCGGTCAGCCGCCGCAGCCGGAGGCCTGTCATGGCTGCCGCGCGGGGCTTTTGCGGGCGGGGCGGGGGCGTCGGGTTTCCACTACCCCGAAGAAACCGACCCTCACGAGCGGACCTTCATGCAATGGCCGGTGAACCGGGGCGTCTATGACGACCCGGATTTTCTGTATGACTTGCAGGACACCATCGCCGATATCGCCAGCACGATTGCTGACTTCGAACCCGTAGTCATGCTGGTCGCTGCCGCGCATCACAAGGCGATCCGGACGCGGGTCTCGGCTCGGGTCGAGCTGTGGGACGTGCCCACCGATGACCTGTGGTGCCGCGACTCCGGGCCTGCTTTCGTGGTCGACGGCAAGGGCGGGCTGGCGGTGACCCAGTTCAACTTCAACGGCTGGGGCGGCAAGCAGACCCACCGCAACGACGGCAGGATCGCTGCAAGGGTCGCTAAACGGCTGGGTGTGCCGGTGTTCGACGTGGGGCTGGTGGGCGAGGCGGGCGGCGTGGAAACCGACGGCCACGGCACGCTGATCGCCCACGAAAGCACCTTCATCAACCCCAACCGCAACAACGGCACCAAGGCCGAGGTAAAGGCGATGCTGCTGGACACGATGGGCGCGAGGAAGATGATCTGGGCCCCCGGCATCAAGGGTGCGGACATCACCGATTACCACATCGACGCCCTCGCCCGGTTTGTGAAGCCGGGGCAGGTGCTGATCCAGATGGGCGAAGAGGTTGATCCTGAAGACCCTTGGTCGGTCGCGGCCTTTGGAACCCATGAGATACTGGCCCAAGCGACAGATGCCGAAGGGCGCAAACTTGACCTTGTGATCCTGCCCGAACCCCACGACATCCGGGTGGACAGCCCGGATTTCGTGTCGTCCTATGTCAACTACTATGTCTGCAACGGCGCGGTGATCGCCGCCGAGTTTGGCGACAAGGCGACGGATGCCGAAGCGGCTGAGATTCTCGCGGACCTTTATCCCGGCCGAGAGATCGTGACGCTGAACATTGATCCGGTGGGCGAGGTCGGCGGTGGCATCCACTGCGCCACGCATGAACAACCGAAGGTCTGACGACTGCCGAGGATTTCGGGCGTAGAGGCGGCTTTCGCCGCCCCCCGCTGTCGTCATGCCGCATCGTGGTGGCTAATCAGCCCGTACGTCTCTGGTCGCCGGTCGCGCCAAGTGCCCCAGCTTTG
>JANMGI010000112.1:0-11963 GCA_031374565.1 Paracoccaceae bacterium
ACTGCCCGAGCCGCCCGCCGTGCCCTTCGACGAGGTCGCACCGACGATGACTCCGATGGCCCTTGGCTTCTACAGCGAGTCGAAGAAGGTCCGGAACGACCGGATCAAGGACGAGTTGGGGGTGAAGCTTCTGTATCCCGATTATCCGCTAGGGCTTGCAGCACTTCTGGCCGACGGGGACTGAAATGACACGGGCCGAGGCAATGCCCCGGCCTGATTGCTATAGTGCGGCCCGCTTAGACGTACCGGTTCCAGAGGTTCTCCAGCCGCTCTTGCCGCCCGGACTTGGGCTGCGGCTCGATCTTCTCGGCCGTGACACGCGCGGCCGCCTCTTCCAGGCTGCCCTTCAGCATCGCCTTGGCCTTTGGGCTTTCCCATCCGGCGTAGCGCGCCTTGACGGCGGCTTCCATCTCGCCCGACTCCATCAAGGCCACTGCCGATTTAAGCGCACGGGCGCAGGTGTCCATACCGCCGACATGGGCAAGGATCAGATCCTCGGGGTCCAGCGACTGGCGACGGATCTTGGCGTCGAAGTTGACGCCCCCGGTGGTGAAGCCGCCAGCTTTCAGGATCTCGTAGAACGCCACGGCCTTTTCGGCATGGTTGTTCGGGAACTGGTCGGTGTCCCAACCGGACTGGTAGTCGTTCCGGTTCATGTCGATTGACCCGAAGATGCCCAGCGCGGCCGCAAGACCGATTTCGTGCTCGAACGTGTGCCCGGCCAGGATCGCGTGGCCCTGTTCGATGTTGGTTTGAACGTCCTTCTCAAGTCCGAATTCCTTCAGGAACCCGTAGACCGTGGCAACGTCATAGTCGTACTGGTGCTTCGACGGTTCCTGCGGCTTCGGCTCGATCAGGATCGCGCCCTTGAAGCCGATCTTGTGCTTGTATTCCACGACCTGTTGCAGGAACCGCCCGGCATGGGCACGTTCGGCCCTAAGGTCGGTGTTGAGAAGCGTCTCATACCCCTCACGCCCGCCCCAGAGGACGTAGTTCTGCCCGCCAAGCCGATGCGTTACGTCCATGTTGGCTTTCACCGTCGCTGCGGCATAGGCATAGACATCCGGATCGGGGTTGGTGGCCGCGCCGGACATCCAGCGGCGATTGGAGAACAGGTTCGCCGTGCCCCAAAGCAGCTTGGCCTTGTGGGTGGACTGCTTTTCCTGAAGGTAATCGGCGATCTCGTTCAGGTTCTTCAGGCTGTCGGCAAAGGTCGCACCTTCCGGGCGCGCATCGGCGTCGTGGAAGCAGTAGAAGGGCTGGCCCAGGATGTCGAACATCTCGAAAGCCACGTCGGCCTTCATCTTGGCCAGCGCCATGGTATCGCCAAACCACGGACGCTCGAGCGTCTGGCCGCCGAAGGGGTCGCTGCCGGGCCAGGCAAAGCTGTGCCAATAGGCGACGGCGAAGCGCAGATGATCTTCCATCCGCTTGCCCAGGATCACCTCATCGGCGTTGTAGTGGCGGAAGGCGAATTCGTTGGTGGAATTCGGGCCTTCATACTTGATTTGCGGAATGCCTTTGAAAAAGTCGGTCATGTCAGATCCTTGATGGCAGTTTGGGCAGTGCGGAACCGGGCGGCTCCTGCGTCGAAAGCGTCCTTCAGGGCGGGATCGGGATCGATCACGCGGGCGATGGGCGGCAAGGTGGCAATCTCGGCTCCGGCCCCGGTCGCAGCCATAAGGCCAAGGCGCGCGGCCCCGAAGGCCCCACCAAAGTCACCCGCGACGGGAAGCTGGACCGGGCAGTCAAGGGCCGATGCGATCAGCTTCAGCCAGTAGTCCGACCGTGAGCCACCGCCGACGGCCAGCAAACTCTCCAGCTTCGTCCCCGTGGCAGCCAGTGCATCGCGGCTATCGCGGATGGCATAGGTCACCCCCTCCAGCACAGCGCGGGTGGCGGCCTTGCGGTCGGTCGCATGCTCCAGCCCGACAAAGGCCCCACGGACCGAGGCTGAATTCAGGGGAGTCCGCTCGCCCCCGAGATAGGGCAGGAACAGGGTCTTGCCGGGCGCTTGCAGGTCCCCAAGCTCGCCGGTCAACCGGGCGGCATCGGTGCCGATCAGGTTGGCATACCAGTTCAGTGCGTCGGTTGCGGCCAGGATCACGCCCATCTGGTGCCAGG
The DNA here is from genome assembly GCA_031374565.1 of Paracoccaceae bacterium. Taxonomy (GTDB): domain Bacteria; phylum Pseudomonadota; class Alphaproteobacteria; order Rhodobacterales; family Rhodobacteraceae; genus Tabrizicola. The sequence continues at coordinate 2,125 of JANMGI010000112.1, forward strand.
TGTGCGGCAGCGCGTGGCAGAAAGTATGGACCGCCGTGTCCGGGTCCGGCTGGTAGCCATCGTTCGCGGCAAACAGCACGCCGCTGGTGCCAAGCGACACAAAAGCTTCGCCCGCGCGAACGACACCGACCCCGACGCCAGAGGCCGCATTGTCACCGCCACCGCCCGCCACGACCACGCCCTTCGGCAACCCCCAGCGAGCCGACAGCGCGTCACGCAAGGTGCCCGAGACCGCCGACCCTTCAACGAGCCGTGGCATCTGGCTGCGATCCAGCCCGGTCGCCTGCAACAACTCGTCCGACCAGTCGCGCTTACCCGTGTCCAGCCAGGCCGTTCCGGCCGCATCGGACATCTCGCCGACATGCTCTCCGGTCAGCCAGAGCCGCAGATAGTCCTTCGGCAACAGGACCTTCGCCACGCGGCTGCGCAGTTCGGGTTCGTGCTTCGCAACCCACAGGACCTTGGGCGCGGTAAACCCCGGAAAGACGATGTTGCCGGTCAGGCGGCGGAACATCGGGTCACCGTCCAGCTCTGCGGCTTCCTCATGACTGCGGGTGTCGTTCCACAGGATGCAGGGGCGCAGGACCTCATCGCTGGCATCCAGCAACGTGGCACCATGCATGTGGCCCGAAAGCCCGATCCCGCGGACGCTAGCCAGCGGCTTTTGCGCTGCCAGCCGGTCGAAGACCGTCTCGGCGGCGCTGATCCAGTCGGACGGAGCCTGCTCGCTCCACCCTTCGTGCGGGCGTTGCACCGTCAAGGGCGCCGTCGCTTCGGCAAGGACTGTCTGGTCCTCGCCGATCAGTATTCCCTTCAGGCCAGAAGTCCCGAGGTCAAGCCCGATATACATCACGCGGCCAGATGCGCGGGTTTCTTGCCAAGGATGATCATGCCAAGGATGTCGTCGTCGGTCACCTCGTCCACGTTGACCGTTCCGACAAGCTGGCCGTTCTTCATCACCGAAGCCCGGTCGCACAGCTTCATGACGTTGTGGATGTCATGTTCGATCAGGAAGATGCCCAGACCCTGAGCCTTCAGCTCCTGGATCAGCTCGGACACCATCTGGGTTTCATGCGGGCCAAGGGCGGCGGTCGGTTCGTCCATGATCAGGATCTTGGCGTTGAAATAAACCGCGCGGGCAATGGCGACTGACTGCCGCTGACCACCCGACAGCATGTTTACCGGCACGTTGAATTTGCGGAAGTTCGGGTTCAGACGGCCCATGATCTTGCGCGTCTCCGCCTCCATCCGGGATTCGTCGACGAACCCCATCGGACCAACCAGCTCCCTCCCGAGAAACAGGTTCGAGGCGGCATCAAGGTTGTCTGCCAGCGCCAGCGTCTGGTAGATCGTCTCGATGTTCTGGGCGCGGGCGTCGCGCGGGTCCTTGATCTCGACGTCCTCGCCGTTGATCAGGATCTGGCCCGCGTCCTTCTGATACGCGCCCGAAAGGCACTTGATCAGCGTCGATTTCCCGGCACCGTTGTGTCCAAGAAGGCCCACGACCTCACCGGGGAACAGGTCGACCGTGACGTGGTCAACCGCCTTGATGCCCCCGAAGGAAATTGAGATGTCGCGCAGTTCGACAAGCGGGGTTCCGGTTCTGTCTACCATGATATCAGCCCCTTACTTGATGCGTTTGCGGTAAACGATGTCCAGCCAGACGGCCAGGACAAGCGCAATGCCGATCACGATGCGCTGGTAGGACCCGTCGCCAAACCCGATCAGCACCATCCCGGTCTGCAAGGACGTCAGGATCAGCGCCCCGATGATCGCGCCGTAGATCGTGCCAACCCCACCGGCCAGCGAGGTGCCGCCGACAACGGCTGCCGCAATGACGTAAAGCTCGTCAAGGTTCCCCATCGCGTTGGTGGCGCTGTTCTGCCGCGCCGCACCGATAACGGCAGCGATCCCGGCCAATCCGCCCATCAGGGTGAAGATCTTCACCGTCATGGCGCGGGTGTTGATGCCGGACAGGGCCGCGGCTTCGGGGTTGCCACCGATGGCAAAGACATAGCGGCCAAAGCGGGTGCGCGTCATCAGGATGGTCATGAAGATCGCCACTGCGATCAGGATCAGCACCGGATAGGCGAAGCCATGGCCGAACTGGGCGCAGACATCGCTGTAGATCGTGTCATTCGACTTGGCGCATTCCGGCAGTTCTTGCCCCAGTGCCTTGTAGTACTTTTCGATATTGCCCTTCGGCCAGATGTAGGCGTTGACCATCGCCGTAGCGCCGATGATCACGGCACAGATCAGTCCGATCACGAAGGTTTCCGCCCAGACCGGGCGCTGCGCAAAGCCGTGGGTCTTGCGCGACTTGCGACCGTTCAGGAAAGCCCAGACCACGAAAACGCAGGCGATGACGGCGAAGATCCAGCTGCCGGTCCGGCCCAGCGCCCCGAAAGAACCGCCACCGATCAGCGCAAAGGTGTCATCCATCGGCGCAATGGTCTTGCCGCCAGCGACCAGGAAAGCCGCGCCGCGCCAGACCAAAAGGCCGCCGAGTGTGACGATAAAGGAAGGAATTCCCAGGAAGGCGATCAGCACGCCCTGAAAGCAGCCGATCAGCGCGCCCATCGCGATGCCGAAGATCACCGTCACAATCCAGATCGCGGGATGACCAAGACCCAGGGCAGGCGTCAGGTATTCCACCTGCAACAGGCCCATGTACATGCCGACCATGCCCATGATCGACCCCACGGAAAGATCGATGTTGCGGGTAATGATGACCAGCACCATCCCCGTCGCCATGATGCCGATGTACGCGGTCTGGACCGATAGGTTCCACAGGTTTCGCGGGGTGAGAAAGCCGTTCGCATCGCCCTGTGACGCGCCCAGAAGCAGGGACGGGCGGCCAAGCACGAAGGTCGAGTATGCCTCGAATGCGATCCAGATCAACAGCAGCGCACCGACCATGCCCAGAAGGCGGGGGTCGATCTCTGTCGCGCGCAGAAAGCGGGCGAAGCCGGCTTCGTGGGGCGCGTTGGATGCAGGGGATTGGGGTGTTTCGGTCATGTCCTCGTCCAGCCTGAGAGGGAATAGGGCTGTGCCGGTGCGGTGCGCGACCATGCGCGCCGTTCACGCCCGGATCCGGGCGACAAACCAGCCAGAAGGAAGAACCGGCGCCGCCCCTATGGGACGACGCCGGTAGATCAGCCTAGATCACTGGCAAGCAGCGACGCCTTCCATGGCGCCCTCGCAAGCCGCTTCCTTGGTGATGTGGCCAGCGTCGATCGCCAGGTTCAACGTGTCCTTGGTGATCGGCGTCGGGTTCAGCAGGATGGCATTCATTTCAATGCCCTTCTCGCCGCCCGAGAACTTTGTCGCACCCGGGATCGCGTCGAGAGCCGTGCCATCTGCCATCGCCGAAGCGATTTCGCCAGCAGCCTTGCCAAGATCCATAGCATTCTTCCAGACCGAGACGGTCTGCGTGCCACGGGCCACACGGTTGATGGCAGCAAGGTCGCCGTCCTGGCCACCTAGCGGAACGTTCAGGCCCTGAGCTGCCAGCGCGGCAGCAGCACCACCGGCCATGCCGTCGTTCTGCGACAGAACGGCGTCAACGGCGTTGTTGTTGGCGGTCAGGATCTGTTCCATGTTTTTCTGGGCGTTCTCGGGCTTCCAGCCGTCCGAGTTCGCTTCGCCGACGATCTTGATATCTCCCGACGCAACAGCAGCGCCGATGACTTCTTCCATGCCCTGACGCAGGAAGCCGACGTTCGGGTCACCCGGGTCACCCTTGATGATCGCATAGTTGCCCTTCGGCGCGACCTTGAAGACTTCCTCTGCGATGATCCGGCCAACGCCGACGTTGTCGAATGTCAGATAGAAGGTGCGGTTGTCTTCGATCAGGCGGTCATAGCCGACGACCGGGATGCCTTCGGCAGCGGCTTTCTCGATCGCCGGCCCGATGGCGTCCTTGTCCCAGGCGTTGATGATCAGGGCGTCAACGCCCTGGGCGATCAGCGCGTCAACGTCCGACAGCTGCTTTTCAGCCGAGGACTGTGCGTCAGCCGAAACATATTCGTTGCCGGCAGCTTCGATGGCAGCCTTCATGGCCGCTTCGTCGATCTTCCAGCGCTCTTCCTGAAACTGGGCCCACGAAACGCCGATTTTCTTTCCCTCGGCCAAAGCAGCCGACGAAAATCCAGTCACCGCCACGATGGCGGCGAGAATTGCGGTACGCATAGGTAACCTCCCTAGTGTATCGGCCAGCAGATGGCCGGCCCGGCAGATTCGCCGTGACAGGCCGGAAGATGCCGCCAATAATTTCAGTTGTCAAAATATAAAAGCGCCGACCCTGTCCGGGATCGGCGCCATTCGCTGTATCGGCTGAAGTTTACTGGCAAGCAGCGACGGTGGGCAGGGCCCCCTTGCACACGTCCTTTTTCGTTACGTGATCCGCGTCGATAACGATGTCCAGCGTATCGGCAGTGATCGGCGTCGGGTTCAACAGGATCGACCACACGGGAATCCCCTTCTCGCCACCCGTGAACTGTGTCGCTTCCGGGACAAGGTTCATCGGCATGCCTTCCGCCAGAAGGCCCGCAATCTTCCCGGCCTGCTTGGCAAGGTCGAAGTTGTTCTTCCAGACCGAAACCGTCTGCGTCCCCTGAGCCACCCGGTTCAATGCACCCGGGTCACCATCCTGCCCCCCGATCGGAATGTTCAGGCCAGCGGCTGTCAGCGCTTCGATCGCACCGCCAGCCATGCCGTCGTTCTCGGCAAGCACGGCGTCAATCTGGTTGTCATTGTCGGCAAGGATCTTCTCCATGACCGCCTTGGCGTTCTCGGGCTTCCAACCATCTGCATTGGCTTCACCGACAATCTTGATCTGGCCGCCAGCAACTGCTGCGCCAATCACTTCTTCCATGCCCTGGCGCAGGAAGCCGGTGTTCGCATCGTTCGGATCACCCAGAATGATCGCATAGTTCCCGGTCGGCTGCGCCTGCTTGACCATCGCGGCGATGATCCGGCCCACGCCAACGTTGTCGAAGGTGATGTAGAACACGTTCTCATGCTCGATCAGGCGGTCATATGCGACGATTGGGATGCCAGCGAGAGCCGCGCGTTCCACACCGGGCACAATCGCCTCTTTGTCGATGGGCTGGATGATCAGCGCGTCGACCCCCTCCTCGATCAGCTTCTCGATGTCCTGAAGTTGCTGTTCGGCAGATCCTGCAGCATTGGTGGGGATATACTTGTTGCCGTTCCGCTCGATGACCGACCGCATTGCCGTTGCGTCCCACCGCCAGCGAGGCTGCGCAAAATCACCCCAGGCAACACCGATCTTCTTGCCTTCAGCAAATGAAACAGACGAAAAACTCGTTACAACCAGTGCCGCCGCAAGCATGAGGCTGCGCATGCGTTGTCTCCTCCTTGGATTGTATCTCAGCGCAGGATAAACCTGAAAGTTGAGCAAAACTGCGGCACACGCTGCCACAACAATTTCAGTTGTCAAAATAATTCGCGTCGCCGAAGCTGTCACACAAGTGCCGCGAGCTGAAATCCGGCTAGAATGCGGCGCAGGTGTGGCGGCGATTGCCGCATTTGGTGGCTTTTACTTCGGGGATCGAACAAATGTTGTCCAAGGCGACTCGATCCGCTCTCGGTGAGGGGCGCAAGGGCGTCGGCCCGTTGATACCGCCCTTAACAGAAAGCCAGCGTCCGCTGCGCCAGCAAGTCTTCGAACTGGTGCGCGCCGCCGGCCTGATCCCGCGGGTGCAACTTGCCAAGGACCTGGGCGTCAGCCCCGCGACAGTGACCACGATTTCGTCCGAACTGATCGAGACCGGGCTGATCGAAGAGGTCGCGTCCCCCCGTGACGGCGACGCGGGTCGGGGCCGCCCGGCAGTCGCGTTGGGGGTTCGGGCCCAGGCGCATCGCGTTGCGGGCATGAAGCTTTCGGACCGCGAACATACGGCTGTGGTTGTCGACTTCGCGGGCAAGCTGATCGCAGACGTCTCCATTCCTCGCCACCCCGGACCCAAGCCCTTGTCCGAAATCCTGGAAGAGATCGAGTCCCTGCTGGACCGCGTCTGCGCGAAGGCCGGCATGGACCAGTCGGACCTTTCCGCCGTCGGTATCGGCCTGCCCGGTTTTGTCGACTGCGCCGAGGGTATGGTGTTCTGGTCATCGATCCTTGCGGATCGCACGGTCCCCATCGCCGCCGCTGCCACCGCGCGACTGGGTCTGCCGGTCTATGTCGACAACGATGCCAACCTTGTCGCCCTGGCCGAGCTGTGGTTCGGCGCCGGGCGCAGTCTTTCGGATTTCGCGGTCGTCACCATCGAGCATGGCGTGGGAATGGGGTTCGTGATGAACCACCGCATCTACCGCGGCGCGCAGCGGGTGGGGATGGAACTTGGCCACATGAAGGTGCAGCTGGACGGCGCACTTTGCCGGTGCGGCCAGCGCGGCTGCCTTGAGGCTTATGTCGCCGACTATGCCCTTGCGCGTGAGGCAACGACCGCGCTGAACTGGGGGCACAAGGAAAGCCAGTCGATCAACGTCCTCCTTGAAAGCCTGTATGACCATGCCAAAGCCGGGAATGCGACTGCAAAGTCGATCTTCCGTCGCGCCGGGCGCTATCTGGCGGTCGGACTATCGAACGTCGTGAACCTGTTCGACCCCTCGCTGATCATCCTGTCGGGCGAACGAATGCGCTACGACTACCTCTATGCAGCCGAGACCCTGTCCGAAATGGACAATCTGGCGATCAACACCGGGCGTCCCCGCCCACCTATCGAGATCCACGCCTGGGGCGATCTTCTCTGGGCGCATGGCGCGGCGGCGCTGGCGCTTTCGGAAGTGACCGAAGCGATCCTGGCAACGGCAGGCCGCGAAATCGCGGCGCAGTAATCCGGAAGAAGGCACGCCAAATGGACCAGATTGATCGCATCCTTTCCGTCGCTCCTTTCAACCTTGACGCGCCCGCCCGCACTTGGGTCCGCGCCACGCTTGCCGGGATGGACCGGGCCACGAAGATCCGCCAACTGTTCGTGCACCTCTGCTTTGGCACGGGCCCCGAAGTGGTGGACCGCATCACCGCCCTTGCCCCCGCCGGGATCACCAAATTCTTCGGCCCCGATGGTGCCGCCGAGCTTGATACCCTCGACGCCCTGCGCGCCGGCGCCGACATCCCCTATCTCGTCAGCTCTGACCTTGAAGGCAGCCGGATGAGCCCGTCTTTCGGGACCGAGGTTCCCAATCCGCTGGCCCTCGCGGCGGTGGATGACGTGCAGGCCTCAAGCACCATTGCGCGGATCATGGCGGAAGAGGCGCGGGCAGCGGGGATCAACTGGTCCTTCACCCCCGTCATCGACATCAACGCCCTCTTCCGTTCGCCCATCGTGGCGACCCGTGGCCTGGGGTCGGACCCCGACCGTATCCGCGACCACGCACTTGCGCATGTGCGGGGGCTTCAGGCCAACGGCGTGGCGGCGACCGTGAAGCATTGGCCGGGCGAAGGCCATGACGACCGCGATCAGCATCTTGTCACCACGATCAACCCCATGTCGGTCGACGACTGGCACGCGACACACGGCGCACTGTACCGCGCGGCCATCGACGCCGGGGTGATGTCGGTCATGTCCGCCCAAATCGCCTTTCCGGCCTATGTGCTGGCGCAGGACCCCGATGCCGGGCTGGAGGCTTACCGTCCCGCGTCAGTCTCGCGTTTGCTGAACCAGACACTGCTGCGTGACGAGCTTGGCTTCAACGGCTTGATTGTATCGGACGCGACGCCGATGGCTGGCTTGGGCGCATGGGCGCATCGCGATGTGGCCCTGCCCGAGGTGGTGTCATCGGGTTGCGACATCATCCTGTTCTCTGACGAGCCCGAAGCCGACATCGCCCGGATCGAGGCCGCCTTGGCCGATGGCCGGATCACCGCCGAACGGCTTGATCAGGCGATGGTGCGGGTGCTGGGCCTGAAGGCGGCGCTGGGGCTGCACAAGGACGGCAAGGCTCCGGCGGACCGGTCGAAGCTTGCAACCCCCGCCAGCGCCGAGGCCACTCGCAAGATCACCGCCCGCGCCCCGACGCTGGTGAAGGATGTGCAAGGCATCCTGCCTCTCGATCCGAAGCGCCACCACCGGGTGCTGGTTTATACGACCGGCATCGTTACACCGCTGCACGGCGGAATGCCGATGATATTCCCCGACCTTCTGCGCGCCGAAGGCTTCGACGTCACGCTTTACGACCCCGCCACCCGCCCCGACCCGCGCAGCTTTGACCTTGTGCTCTATGTGATGGCCGAGGAAACGCTTCTGACCCGGGGACGCATCTTCCTTGACTGGAACCGCCTGACCGGCGGCATGTTCGGCGCGATGGTCCGCCCCTGGCATGACGTGCCGACGGCCCTCATATCATTCGGCTACCCCTATTACCTCTATGACGCCCCGCGCCTGCCTTGCGTGGTCAACGCCTATGCCACGATGGACACCATGCAGCACGCCACGTTGGAATGCCTCATGGGCCGCATGCCGTTCCAGGGCAGGAACCCGGTTGATCCGTTCTGCGGTCAACCGGATGCCCGCTACTGACGGCGCATCCGCGCGTCCAGTTCGGCATTGATCGCCCCACCCAGCAGCACGGCCCAGACCGACAGGTATAGCCACATCATCAGGATGATCACCGCCCCGATCGACCCGTAAATCGCGTTGTAGCTGTTGAAGTTGGCCAGGTAGATCGAGAACCCGATAGACACCCCCGCCCAGGCGAACGCCGCGACCAGCACGCCCACGCTGATCCATGGCGACCGGAACCCGCCCGGCACATTCGGACCAAAGCGGTACAGGATCGACAGGCAGGTCACGACCAACAGAAACATTGCCGCCCAGGGCAGAACCTTGGTCAGCCAAGCCTCGACGGTCCCGAAGGTCACGTAGCTTAGCAGGATCGGCACCACAACGACCGTCACCAGAGCAAAGAACAATGCCCCGATCAGCGATACGGTCAGGATGAAATCAACGGCCCAGCCTTTCAGAAAGCTGCGTGGGCGCTGGCGGTGCACCACATCCAGCCCCTGAACCAGCGCCGACACCCCCGCCCGCGCCGAATAAAGCGCGATCATCACGGACAGAAGAGTTGTCCATTGCAGGGCCGACCGTGGCGCGGTGATCAGCCCGATCACCTGATTGTGGATCAAAGTGCGCGCTTCGGGCGGCAGAAAACGTTCGGCAACCGTCAGGTACCCCTGGATGACAGCCGGGTCGGCGAACATGCCCCAGACAGCGACAGCAGCGGCAAGACCCGGAAACACCGCGAACATCGCGAAGAACGCGACACCGGCGGCGATCAGGCCAAAATGACCATCGCCCACCCGCAACCAGACGGCCACCACGAAGTCCCAGACCTGCCGCACCTGTTTCATGCCGACAATCTTCCTCTGGTTTGAAGCCGCACGCAACTTGAAGCCTCCTGCGGCACGTGGAATGCTGGCGCTAACAGGAGGACCCCATGACTTACATCCCCGCCGCCGACCGGTACAGCCGAATGATCTACAACCGCTGTGGACACTCCGGCCTGAAGCTGCCCGCGATCAGCCTTGGGCTGTGGCACAACTTCGGCCACGACACTCCGCATTCCACAAAGCAGGCGATCTGCCGCACCGCCTTTGACCTTGGGATCACTCACTTCGACCTCGCCAACAACTACGGCCCCCCGCCCGGCAGCGCTGAGGAGGCCTTTGGGGAACTCCTGCGCACCGACTTCCGTTCCCTGCGGGACGAACTGATCATCTCCTCCAAGGCCGGATACGAGATGTGGGACGGCCCTTATGGTGAATGGGGCAGCCGGAAATACGTCATCGCCTCTTGCGACCAATCACTGAA
>JANMGI010000160.1:0-5177 GCA_031374565.1 Paracoccaceae bacterium
GGCCGAGCTGGTCCGAACGGGAAAGCCAGCGTCAGAGCTGACGCGGTCCTTTGCGACGGTCCCGCAGATGCTGAAGAACGTCCGCTTCACCGCAGGGGCGCGGCCTTTGGAGGTCGCCTCGGTTCAGGAGGTGATCCGGGCGTCGGAACTGCGGATCGAGGGGCTGGGCCGCATCCTGATCCGGAAATCGGGGACAGAGCCCCTGATCCGGGTGATGGCGGAATGCGAGGACGAGGCGCTGCTTGCGGCGGTGGTGGACGAGATAGTTGGGGCGGTTGAGGCTGCGGTCTGACCGATGTGTCCACGGTGGACAAATCGGTGTAGTTCAATACTTTCACGGACTTGAGATTTTCTGTTTACCTGGTCTTAACATCTTGCCGCTTACCGGTAGGTCAGGCTTTCCGCTCTGGCGGTGGGGCCTGTGGCCACGGCATTCTGCAAGCGACACCGGCAAGGAAACGAGGATTCGATGCGGAAGCTTGGATATGGCGCGGGCGCTTTGGCGCTCTTTTGCGGGACGATGGCACTGGCCGAAGGGCTGACGGTCGGCGGGCATGAAATCGAGGTTACGGACAGTGAGTTGGAGGGTCCTGCGCTGATCGTCGACGGCGAGGTCCTGCATGAGAACGGGCTGATCGTGCTGGACGAAGCGTTGCAGACGATTGGCGGGGTAACGGTTGTGACAGGCGTCGCGGGCCCGGGCGGGAACGCCTGCGCGGCAGCGCCGTTTGTGCTTTACCTGCCCGAGGGGGCGGAAGCGGCGCTTTACGGCCCGCTCGACAGCTGTCGCTCTTTCACGTTGCAGGTCCAGCCCGAAGCTTTGGTCTTTGCGACCGAGCCCTTGCCGTCCGCTCCTGGCGAAGTTTTTCTCTGGACGCCCGACACGGGCTTTACCACCGCATCGCCCGAGGAGTTCAGCGCTGACGCTGGCGCGGGGTGGGAGGCGGTGCCGGGACTTGCCGGTGCGCATCCGGTTGACGCGATGAAGCTGGCTCCGGTGCTTTCTGCGCTGGAAGCGGGGCTTGGGGCCGACTATCCAGTATTCGCCGAGCGGATTTCCAACCTTGGATCGGGCGATCTGACCGCCGAGGGCTATCTTGGTCAGGCTTGTCTGAAATTCACCTGCCAGGTGGACTGGGCGCTGTTGTATCTGCATCCGGCGACCGAAGGGGTTTTTGCCGCATGGGCGGTGACGGGCGAGGTCGAGCCGCATGTCTGGCCCGCCGATACGACGCTTTGGCCCGCTGAGGCGATGGCGGCCCTGCGCGGGATGGTCAGCGAATGAGGGCGCTGGCCTGTGCCGTCTGTCTGATCGGTCTGACGCAGTCGGCCTGGGCCGAGATGAGGGACGAAGAGGTCATCGTCGGCGGCAAGATTGTGAAGATTGCGGTGTTCGACACGTTGGAAATCATGACCGTCGGCCCGTCGGACTATGAAAAGATGCAGGTCCTTTCGGGGGCGGATGTCGAGATCGTGGCTTTGACAGGCGATGCCGAAAGTGTCGCGTTGGTGGGCCAGCCGATTGTGGTGGCCGAGGTTACGGGCACACACAGTTGCGAAGAAGGTGACGCGCGGGACTACTATATTGTCACTCTGGGCGAGGTGCCTGCGCCGGAGGGGCCCGTCTCGACTTGCCAGGAGCTTGCGGCCTTATTGACGTCTGGTGCGGTGGTGTTGACGGGCGAGGCGGGCGAGACGTGGAACTGGGCACCGGGGACGGGGTGGACTGCGCCTGCCAACTGAGGCGATGCCTTGGGACCGGGGTTATCCCCTTGGTTTCTGCGCAAGGCTATAGTCGCCGGGATAGGCAAGATCGCCGTGGTGGGTGATCTTTGCCGTCTCGTGGCACCAGATCTCGCCACCGCAGCCTTCGATCCAGCGGCGGCAGAACGAGGTATCCTCACCGTGCATGATCAGGCCGTTCCGGCCCCGCACGTGGCTGAAGAAATCGTGGAAATCCGCGCCGGGGTAGCCGGGGCCGTTGAAGCCCGGCACCGGTTTGGCGGCCCCGGTTTCGACCATGCGTTCCGGCACGGCGCGGGTGATCAGCATGAAGCCGGTGCCTGCGCCGGGGATCTTGCGAAAACCGTCCCGGACCTCATATGGCCAGGGTTCACCGGCATCGAACGCCTCGGGGATATTGTATCTCAGGGATTGGGCAAGGAGGGTTTCGGTCGATGCACGCTGAGCCTTCGGCTTTGCGGTTTCGCGTTCGACGAGCGACCGGAACGCCTGCCACCGCATCCGGCGCTGGGGGTAGGGGGCACAGGTGAAATCGGCGTCGAAGGCGAGAAGGTCAAAGAAGACCTGCGGGTGATAACTCATGTCGCTGTCAAGGAGGAGCGCGTGGGAGAATTTCCGGTCGGCAAGGAAACAGGACACCAGATAGTTGCGCGATATGACAAGGTCAGACCATTCATAGGTCTTCAGCGCGAAGGGAATGCCGCGCTTTGGCAGGGCCTGCGTCAGGCCAAGCAGGCTGTGCACCGCGGGGGTATCGACGTGGCCGCCGGTGGGCATCAGGATCAGAAGCGTGGTCATGCGGGCTCTCGTGCCAGAGGATGGGCAAGGCATCGCGGGCCGCACTTCGGTTGTCAAGGCGCAAGGGAACCCTAAAGCCGGGCAACGGGTTGATCCGGCGACGGGTGCCAGCCGGGTGCCCCATTGCCATGGAGGCGAACATGTTGAGTGGAGCTATCGTACCGATCCTGTCGCTGTTCACATTGCTGGCTGTGGCAATCTTTGCCCTTGTCAGCAAGGAACGTACCAAGGATCGGATGCGCGACCCAAATGCGCCGGTTTCGACGCTGGCCAAGGACGGCAAATTTGGCGGCGTGGCGATGTTGTTGCCGCCTGAACAGTTGCAGGACAACCTGCGGATTGCATTGGCGAGACCGGACCGGGGCGAAACGAGCTTTCCGGCACACGCAACGCTAGAGTAAGGGAAAGGGGGGCGTTCGTGACGCCCCCCTCTTCTGTCAGTTCCGCGCCTTGTCGACCATCTTGCCCTTGGAAATCCACGGCATCATGTCGCGCAGTTTCTTGCCGACCAGTTCGATCTGGTGTTCGTCGTTGGACCGGCGCGAGGCCTTGATCGTGGGCTGGCCAACGGCGTTTTCCAGAATGAAGTCGCGGACAAACTTGCCGGACTGGATGTCGGACAGGACGGCTTTCATCCGGGCCTTGGTCTCGACATAGGGCAGGATGCGCGGGCCAGAAACGTACTGACCGTATTCGGCAGTGTTCGAGATCGAGTAGTCCATGTTGGCGATGCCGCCTTCATAGATCAGGTCGACGATCAGCTTCACTTCGTGCAGGCATTCGAAGTAAGCCATTTCAGGCTCGTACCCGGCTTCGACAAGGGTTTCGAAGCCCATGCGGATCAGTTCCACCAGACCGCCGCAGAGGACCGCCTGTTCGCCGAAAAGGTCGGTTTCGCATTCCTGACGGAAGTTGGTCTCGATGATCCCCGAACGCCCGCCACCGATGGCGGAGCAATAGGAGAGGCCGATCTCCATCGCCTTGCCGGTCGCGTCGTTGTGCACGGCCACCAGGCAGGGCACGCCGCCGCCCTTGGTGTATTCACCGCGCACGGTGTGGCCGGGGCCTTTCGGGGCCATCATGATGATGTCGACGCCCTTTTTCGGCTCGATCAGGCCGAAGTGGATGTTCAGACCGTGGGCGAAGGCGATGGCCGCGCCTTCGCGGATGTTGTCGTGGACGTATTTCTTGTAGGTCTCGGCCTGAAGTTCGTCCGGCATGGTGAACATGATCAGGTCGGCCCATTTGGCGGCCTCGGCGATCCCCATGACCTTGAGGCCTTCGCCTTCGGCCTTCTTGGCGGAGGGGGATCCTTCGCGAAGTGCCACGACAAGGTTCTTGGCACCGGAATCCCGCAGGTTCAGCGCGTGGGCGTGGCCCTGGCTGCCGTAGCCGAGAATGGCGACCTTGGTGTTCTTGATCAGGTTCACATCGCAGTCGCGGTCGTAATAAACGCGCATGGCGTCCTCCATCTGGTTGATGGGGGGAGAATAGCGATGCTCTGGTTGTGCACCGTGCAATCTTTGACGTGTTAGCCAAAGTGTGCGAAAGATCATTCGCAGTTTAGCCTAGATGTGAGAATATCATGCAACTGGACGATACCGACCGTCGCATCCTGCGGCACTCGCTGGCCGAGCCGGGATTGGAGCGGGGCGCCCTTGCAGAGCGGGCGGGGGTGACAGGGGCGACGCTGTGGCGGCGGCTGGACCGGCTGCGCGCGGGGGGCGTGATCCGGTCGGAGGGTGCGCTGATCGACTGGCGGGCCCTGGGCTATGCGGTGGAGGTCAGCTTGCGCTTCACGCTGGACAAGACCAACCCGCGCGCCTTTGACGAGTTCATCGCCGCGGCGCGGGAGGTGCCCGAAGTGACCTCGATCGAGACGTTTCTGGGCCGGGTCGATGTGCGGCTGAACGTGATCGCGCGGGACATGGGGCACTGGACCGGCATCTACCGCGACCGGATTCTGATCCTGCCGCATATTGCCGAAGTGGAGGCGCTGATGCTGGTGGCGACGATCAAGGAAACGGGGGGGCTTCCGCTGTGATCGACCTTGATGATATGGACCGGGCACTTTTGCGGACGCTGTCAGCGGACGGGACACTTTCGGCGGGGGAGTTGGGTCGGCGGCTGGGCCTGTCGCAGCCTGCCGCGTGGCGACGGGTCCGGCGGTTGGAGCAGGCTGGGGTGCTGAAGGGGGTCACGGTCGAGGTGGACCGCGAGAAGCTGGGGTTCGGGGTCACGGTGTTTCTGGGGGTGAAGCTTGCCACCAAGGGGCGGGTCAGCCTTGAGGATTTCGAGCGGGCGGTGCAGGCGATCCCCGAGGTGCAGGTGGTGCAGCATGTGTTGGGGTTGTTTGACTATCGCCTGCGGGTCGTGGCCCGCGACATCGCCGACTTCGAGCGGGTCTTGCGCCGGCGGATCATGACCTTGCCGGGGGTGGGGAACGTCGAGGCCAATGTTCTCTTGACCGAGGAACGCAGGCCGGGTCCCTTGGGCTGAACGTCGGACGGGGGGGGGGGGGGGACCCCCCCCCCCCCCCCCGCGAGAAAAAAAAAAAAAAAAAAGGCGAAAAAATAAGTTCAGTAGGGGGGGGGGGGGAGGGGGGGGCGAAAGAATGGTAATGAGGGTTGAAGAGG
>JANMGI010000169.1:0-7043 GCA_031374565.1 Paracoccaceae bacterium
CCCGAGGCCCGGATCGACCTCCACGGCATGACTCTGGCCGAGGCGCACCCAGAGCTGATCCGCTTCATCCTGAACGCCCACGCAGCCGGTCTGCGGCTGGTTCTCGTCATCACCGGCAAAGGCAAACGCCGCGACGATACCGGCCCGATCCCGCAACGCATGGGCGCCCTGCGCCACCAGGTCCCGCACTGGCTGCACCTCGCCCCGCTTGGCCCTGCGGTCCTGCAAGTCACCGAAGCCCACATGAAACACGGTGGCGGCGGGGCCTACTATGTGTATCTACGCCGCCGCTAAGGCCTCCGTGCGGTGCGCCCCTCGGCGATCGCCTCGACCGGCTTCAGCACGATCTCGGTCGCATTCCGCACCGTCAGCACCAGCCCCGGCAACAACCCCACCCGGGCGCGGGAATCTGCCGTGAAGGAATCCGCAATGCCCACCAGCCCGCCGAAGAGTTTCAGCAAAGCCGGGTTTTCGCCCAGATTCTGGTGGCCGGTTCCGGTGTTGTAGGCGGCAGTGTCCAGATAGATCACATCCAGGTCAGCGACCTCCGAGATGCCGTCCAGATTCCCCAGCCGCTCCCCCGTGCCTGACACCGTCGCCGAAATGTTCAGGATCTTGTCCCGCGTGTTACCGAAGATCACGAACGGTTTCGGCAGCGTGCCGATGTCCTTCGCCTGCGACCGGAACACATCCAGGTCGAGGTCGGGCGAGATCAGCACCACCCCGGTGATCCGGTCCAGCGCATGCGGCCCTTCGCGCAGCACCCTTTGCCGCATTGCCTCCATCGTCAGCGAGGCCCCCATCGAATGTGCCACGATGACGATGTTCTTCGCTCCGGCAGCCTCGACCTCGTCCAGAAGCTGGACAAAGCTGGTGCGCGAAAACAGCATCGAATCCCGGTCATACATGTAGCCCAGCGCCGACCCGCGCGAGGGCCAGGCGAAATGCACCGCCACCCCCGGAACTTCCAGATCATGATGCATCTGCGCCACCCGGTAGACGCCCTCGGCCATCGTGTTGTTGAAGCCGTGGACATAGATCACCGCGTCGGTCTGGCTTCGCAGCTTCATCGCAGCCTTCAATGCCGCGCTGAAATCTTCGGGCGTTGCAAATCTCCGCTCGTCCAAAGTCAGGAAATCGCGCTTTCCGTCGGGCTTTCGCGTCTTCGGCGGCCAGTTCAACTCACCCGGTTCGCGCTCCGGCGGAATGGCGATGTCATAGCGTAGGAAACTTGCCACTTCCGAGCGTTCGAACCCGAACCCTTCCCCGCCATCCGCCCGTGACGTGCCGACGAAGATCGTCTCCGGCGTGCCCCCGGCCAACCCCTCCGGGGCCTTTGTGAACTCTCCCCGTGGCGCGCAGCCAGCAACGAACGCGATGATCAGCAATAGTGTCCGCATGGCACCCCCGAATTCGCGCCGACCCTTGCCCGCACCCTTGCCCGCGTCAACCCGGCGCGCCCGGTGGACAGCGGACCGCCGCCACCGTTAACTGACACTCTGAAACAAGAGGAGCCCGACATGACCCTCACCGGCAAGACCGCCCTCGTCACCGGCGGCAACCGCGGCATCGGCCTCGCAACCGTCCGCGCCCTCGCCGATGCCGGGGCAACGGTCCATTTCACCGCCCGCAGCGCCGCAAATCTGGCCGCTGCACAGCGCGAATTGCGGGATATCCCTGCCACCGGCCACCTTGCGAACATGACCGACCGCATCGCCATGGCCACCGTCTTCGATCATGGCTTCGACATCATGATCAACAACGCCGCCGTGATCGGCCCCATCGGCCGTATCCTCGACATCTCGGCCGAGGATTGGGGGCAAAACATCGACATCAACCTCACCTCGGCCTTCCACGCCACACAATGCGCGCTGGGCCATATGGTTGCAACCGGCGGCGGCACCATCATCAACATCTCCTCCGGTGCGGCCCATCGGCCACAGGAGGGCTGGTCGGCCTACTGCGCCGGAAAGGCGGGCCTCGCCATGCTGACCCGCTCGGTCCACCTGGAATATGCCGATCTGGGCATCCGCATCTTCGGCTTCGCCCCCGGCGTCGTCGACACCGACATGCAAGGGGCCATCCGCGCCAGCGGCATCAATCCGGTCTCGAAGCTGCCCCGGACAAGCCTGGCCCCCGCGTCCGAACCCGCCCGCGCCATCGCCTGGCTCTGCACCCCCGCCGCCGACGCGCTGGCAGGACAAGAGCTTGACGTCCGCGCCCCAGACCTTCGCGCCGCAGCCGGATTGCCCACCCTAACCTAGTGCGAAAACGCCTGGTTGCCCCAAAGCTCCTGCAACCGCGCATCTCGCCCGCAGGATTTCCGGTAGAACTTGTAGGCGTTGGACTGCTTCTTCGGCCCAGCCCGGGTCAGCACGATATTGCTGCCCTTGTAGTAGTCCTGATGATAGGCCTCGGCGATCCAGAACTTCCCGGCCTTCTTTACCGGAGTCACAATCTTCTGCCCCAGCGCCGCCTCGGCCTCGGCCACCGCAGCATCAGCCGCCGTTCGCTGCGCTCCGCCTTGCACGAAGATCGCCGTCTTGTAGGCATCGCCCCGGTCGCAGAACTGCCCGCCCGCGTCCAGCACGTCAACCGACCGGAGGAACTTTGCCATCAGGTCGCCGTAGCTGATCACGCCCGGGTCGAAGGTGATCTTCACCGCCTCCAGATGCCCCTCGTGGTTGTCGTATGTCGGGTTGGCCAAACTGCCTCCGGTATAGCCCGAGACAACCTCGCTGACCCCCCTTACGCTTTCAAAGTCGGATTCCACGCACCAGAAGCACCCCCCCGCCACGATTGCCGTCTCTGCCGAGGCAGCCCCCGCCATCCCGATCACCATCGCCAAAGCGAATTTCAACATCTGCGTTTCTCCTGTTGCCGACCTTACGCTGTGCAGAACCGCTCTCGCGGTCCAATCACCGATCCGTGGCTCACCATAAGGTGAAGCCCCGAAGCACACCTCCGACAGCCGTATCCTGGCTGCTCACACCTTGGCCTACGCAAAGCTCTTGGCCAAAGCGCCCCATCACCATAGCTTGCGCGACAAGATCCTTTCCGAAAGTCCCCCATGCGTTCCGCTTTCCTTGCCCTTGCCCTTCTCGCCACACCTGCCGTTGCCGATCCCTCGCTGAAGGACGCCACCTCCGGCCTCGACCTTTTCCCCTGCGAACTTAGCCAGCTGTCCTGCACCACGCTGACCGTGCCCTTGGACCACCGCGCCAACGACCCTTCGCAGACGCTGGACATCACCTTCGCCCTCTCCTTCGCCACGAACGAAAGCAGGGGCATCCTCTTCTACTTCGTCGGCGGGCCCGGCGGGTCGGGCCTTGCCTCTGCGGACAGTTCCCTTTCGGCCTTCGATCCCTCGCTTGTCGAAAACATGGACATTGTTTTCGTCGATCAGCGCGGCACGGGCCCAGTGCATGGCCTGGCCTGCCCGGTTGCCCAGGCGAAGTTCGACATTGCCCCCGCGCCCCTGACTGACCCTGACGCAGTCCTTGCGACCGCCAAGGCCTATGTCGACGACTGCACCGTCGAGATGGATTCGGACCGGCTCCTTCCCTTCGTCAACACAGACCAGGCAATCCGCGATTCCGAAGCCTTCCGCCAGAAGATCGGCGCCCCGAAGGTCTGGCTTTACGGCGAAAGCTACGGCACCCAGGTCGTGCAGGCCTATGCCACGCAGTTCCCCACTGCCGTCAAAGGTGTGATCGTCGATGGCGTGGTCGACCTGACCCTTACCCCGGAAGGCTTCTACCGCCGCTACACCCTTGCCTCCGAAAAGCTTCTGTCCGAAACCTTCGCCCTTTGCGCCACGATCCCGGCCTGCCACGCCGACATTCCCGGCGACGCGGCACAGGTCTATGATGACCTTGTCGCCAAGGCGTCCGCCGGGCCGCTTCTCGTGTCGTATTTCCTGGCAGATGGCGCGCAGGTGAAGCGCCAGCTAACCATCGGCCTGCTTGAGGCGAACGCCTTCTATGCCCTCTATTCCCCCGATGGCCGGGCCGAGTTTCTGCGCGCCCTCGCCGCGGCTGGCCGTGGCAACCTCGTCCCCATGCTGCAACTTGGCTATTCCAACATGTACATCGACCCGGAAACCGAAATCGGGATGGAGGATCCCGGCTGGTTCGGCGCAGCCTATTACGCCATCACCTGCACCGACTACGGCACCGGCACCGGCTCAGCCGATGACCGCGCCCGACGCATTCTGGACGAAGCGCGCGCCCTCGCCCCCGAAGCCCCGCGCCTGCTGCGGTCATACTTTCTGGAACGTGTCGCTTGCGCCTACTGGCCGCATCAAGGCCCCGACGCCCGCCCCGAACCTTATGCGGGCGGAGATTTCCCGACCCTCGTGCTCAACGGTGACCATGACCCGATCACCCCGGTCACGATGGCCTATTCGGTGCTGGACAATGCCCGCAATGCTTACGGCATTTTCATGCAAGGCGGCCCGCATGTGATCTGGGGCCGCGGCTTTGCCTGCCCCGATACCATCGTCCAGGCCCTGCTCTACGACGGCACCCTGCCTGCCGCCCGCGAACAGCTTTGTCAGCAGGACCCGATCGGTGAGTATACACCCCTCACTCTGATCCAACCGGATCAGCTGTCGGACCCCTACACCGTCGCCCAGGCCGTCGAGACCGAGCTTTTGTCCTACGGTCCCCTCGCAGGCTGGGACGGCAACAGCCCGACCACCTACGGCTGCCCGATGGGGGGCACCCTGACCGCCACGCCCACCGACGCAGGCACCGACTTCGCCTTTGCCGGTTGCCGCTTCTGGCCCGACCTCGCGGTCTCCGGCACCGGGGTCGAGCTTAACTCCGACGCCCCCGATGACAGCCTGATCCTGACCCTCAGCTTCACCGGCGCGGCCACAGGCGACCTCACCTACCTCCACCGCACCGTCGATGAGGCCGAAAGCCTGACCGGGACGTGGAACGGCAAACCGGCGGGGCTGCCAAGATAGGCGCAGTCAATCTTCCGACGCTACGAATTTGTTGAACCGGCTTTTGCCGCCCTCGGCGTTCTGTTCCGATAGAGCGCTGTGACTTCGGTCCAAATTCGCGGCTGGTCTGGAAGCGCCGGCGCTACTCAGAGCTCTATGGGCAACCACGACATACTGTGATCATCAACCTAGAAAGCGCGAAATATCGAGAAGGTGTTGCAAAAAGGACTCGACAGGTCGATCCGCTTGTGGATTCATCAAGACACCCACGAGCGCTAACTCGTGGGTGTCTATTCTGCCGCGCTAACGGAAGAGTGTTTCTCCAACACAAGTACAGGCTCACATGGGTCGTGCGCTTCGGTCAAGCGAAAAGCGGTGGATCTTCTCCCGTTGGCGCGGTTGCGCCAGCCCAATTCCACGCGCAAAAGAAGGAGCGCACCATGTTCTTTTTTCTCTACAAAGACACCGCAGGCTATTGGCGTTGGACGCTTTATGCGTCCAACAATAAGAAAGTTGCGGACTCTGCTGAAGGCTACAACAACAAAGGCGACGCCGAACACGGTATCGCTCTTGTGAAGTCCGCAGCTTACGCACCGGTGAAGCAAGCTTCGGCGGCATAACAACGGGATTGTGGCGGCCCCTTGCCGGGCCGCCACAAGTTAACCCTTCGCGACCCGCGCGTTCCGGCTGGCGATCAACCGCAGCCGCAGCGCGTTCAGCCGGATGAAGCCTTCCGCATCCTTCTGATCATAGGCCCCCGCGTCCTCTTCGAAGGTCACGTGCTTTTCCGAATAAAGTGAGTGATCCGACCACCGCGCCACCGTCCGCGCCGACCCCTTGTACAGCTTCACCCGCACCGTCCCGGTCACGTGTTCCTGCGTCTTGTCGATCAGTGCCTGCAGCGCCTCCCGCTCGGGCGAGAACCAGAAGCCGTTGTAGATCAACTCCGCATAGCGCGGCATGATGCTGTCCTTCAGGTGCCCCGCCCCCGCGTCCAGCGTGATCTGCTCGATCCCCCGGTGCGCTTCCAGCAGGATCGTCCCGCCGGGGGTTTCATACAGCCCCCGCGACTTCATGCCCACGAACCGGTTCTCAACCAGGTCCAGAAGACCCACCCCATGCTTCCCGCCGATCTCGTTCAGCCGGGTCAGGATCGTGGCTGGGCTCAATGCCTCGCCGTTGATCGACACCGCATCCCCCCGCTCGAACCCTATCTCGACATACTCCGGCGTATCCGGGGCCTTCTCGACCGGGGTCACGCGCTGATAGACGAACTCCGGCGCTTCCTCGGCCGGGTCCTCCAGCACCTTCCCCTCGGACGAGGTGTGCAGAAGGTTCGCATCCACGCTGAACGGAGCCTCCCCCCGCTTGTCCTTGGCAATCGGGATCTGGTTCGCTTCGGCAAACTCCAGAAGCTTGGTCCGTGACGTCAGGTCCCACAACCGCCACGGCGCGATGACTTTGATCCCTGGGTCCAAGGCGGCGGCGGAAAGCTCGAACCGCACCTGATCGTTGCCCTTGCCCGTCGCCCCATGCGCCACCGCATCGGCCCCGGTCTCATGCGCGATCCGCACCAGATGCTGGCTGATCAGCGGGCGGGCGATCGAGGTGCCCAGCAGATAGAGCCCCTCGTACAAAGCATTCGCCCGGAACATCGGGAACACGAAGTCCCGCACGAATTCCTCACGTACGTCGACGATGTGGATGTTCTCCGGTTTGATCCCCATCAGGACCGCCTTCGCCCGCGCCGGTTCCAACTCTTCGCCCTGGCCCAGATCGGCGGTGAAGGTCACGACCTCGCAGCCATATTCGGTCTGCAACCACTTCAGGATGATCGAGGTATCAAGCCCGCCCGAATAGGCCAGCACCACTTTCTTCGGCTTCAGCATAAGGCAGGCTCCCCCGTAGTATTTCTGGCGTGGTTTTGCTGGCGCTTAAAGCCAATCGTCCCCAAGGGCAAGCAATGCCCTGTGCCCGCACCAATCGGCATACCAAGGCATTCCTTGCCACCGCGCCGCCCTTCCGGCATCCAAGCAGGATGACCCAGTTCAGCGCTGCCGCCCGCCAAGCCACCTCCGCCCTGCGTGAGCTT
>JANMGI010000216.1:0-8208 GCA_031374565.1 Paracoccaceae bacterium
TGGAAGTGATCATCGAGACGGCGGCGGGAATTGCGCATGTCGAGGAGATCGCGGCTTCATCTCCGCGCTTGCAGGCGATGAGCCTGGGTGCTGCCGATTTCGCAGCGAGCATGGGGATGCAGACCACCGGCATCGGCGGGACGCAGGAGAACTATTACATGCATCGCGAAGGACAGAAATACTGGTCCGACCCCTGGCATTGGGCGCAAGCGACAATCGTGGCGGCTTGCAGGATGCATGGCGTCTTGCCGGTGGACGGGCCATTTGGCGACTTCAGCGATGAGGAAGGCTTCAAGGCCCAGGCCCGGCGGTCGGCAACGCTGGGCATGGTCGGCAAATGGGCGATCCACCCAAAGCAGGTGGCGCTGGCCAACGAGGTCTTCACCCCATCCGAAGCAGCGGTGACCGAAGCGCGCGAGATTCTGGCGGCGATGGAGGCAGCCAAGGCGGCAGGTCAGGGTGCGGCGGTCTACAAGGGGCGGCTGGTGGACATCGCCAGCATGCGGCAGGCAGAGGTGATCGTGCGGCAGGCAGAGCTGATCGGCGGATGAAGGCGCGTGGGCAGATTGCCCACCCTACCGGCGGGTAAAGCCGCGTGGGAAGATTGCCCAACCTGCCTGCGGGTAAAGCCGCGTGGGCAGATTGCCCGCCCTAGCGCCGGGTCAGCGCGTAGATGCCTGAACCGACGACCAGTGTCGCGCCGATCCAGGTGGCAAGGTCTGGGCGCTCGCCGAACAGCGCCATGGCCAACACCATCGCGAAGATCAGCCGGGTGTAGCGGAAGGGCGTCACTGCCGAGACATCGCCCGTCCGCATCGCATAGGTCAGGGCGTGGTAGCCCAGCATCCCGAAGACTGTGCCCCCGGCAAGGTGCAGAAGGTCAATGCCGGTCGGCACAGTCGTCCCGCCGTTTACGGCCAGCAGGATTGCCCCGGCAGTTGCCAGCATCGCGAAGCCCAAAGCGCCAAGCTGGCGGTTGGAAAGGCCCTTCGGAGCCGCCCGGGTGGCAAGATCCCGGCCCGCAAACCCCAGCAACCCGACGACCGCCAGCAGCGAGAGGGAAGAGAAATCCGACCCCGGCCGCAGGATCACCAGCACGCCCACGAAACCCACCAGCACGGCAAACCAGCGTTGCAGGCTGACCTTTTCGCCAAAGACCAGTGCCGCACCGGCGACAACCACAAGCGGCGTCGCCTGCAGGATGGCCGAGGTGGTGGAAAGCGCCGTCAGCGTGATCGACAGGCCGTAGAACAGGCGTCCGGTGATCTCGAACGCGCAGCGGATCAGCATGGGGCGCGACAGGAAAGTTGGGGGCAGCAACGCCTCGCCCTGACGGGCTGCCATGGCGGCGAAGATCAGCATTCCGGTCAGACCGATGGTCAGCAAGACCTGGCCCAGCGGCAGGCCGTGGGCGGCGGCTTTGACGAAGACATCCTCGACCGCAAAGCCTGCCATCGAGGCGGTCATGTAAAGCGCGCCGCGCTGGTTGTCGGTTAAAGTAGCGGAACGGGGAGTATCGGGGGTCTGCACGCGGCAAGACCTACCCGGCTTCGGCAACCACGGTCAACCCAGCACCGCGCTGGCGATGGCCCTCCGACGTCTCGAACAGGCTTTCCAGAAAGTAGGCCGAAAGTTCGGCCCGGCCCGAGAGGCCCGACTTGCGGTAGATGGATTGCGCCTGCTGCCGGATCGTCGCCTCGGACGTGTCACGCGCCAAGGCGATTTCTTTCAGCGATGCCCCTTTGAGCATGAGCCCGGCGATGTCGATTTCCGCCATCGTCAGGTGCCAGGCCTTGAACTGATCTTCGATGGCGCGGCTGAGGGCGGCAATTTCGCCTTGCCGCGCAGTGCGCCAGTGTTCGCCCTGGGCTACATTGCGCGCGATGTTGTTGGCCATTGCGACCTGGCTTTCCTGCACATCGCGCAGGCCTTGCACGGTCCAGGCGACGGCGACCATCGCCAGCACGACCACCAGCTTTTCGATCAGGTCCGCCGCGATCTCGGCCATGTCCAGCGGGCCGACCTCGCGCGAAAGATCAAGGGCGGACAGGCCAAAGATCACAGCGGCAATGGCGGTTATCAGCAAGGCAATGCGGCGGTTGTGCATGGTGTCGCCTTTCGGGTTCGTCCTTATAATAGCACGCCCCTCTGCATCCTGCGCCATCCGACAGATGCGATAGGCGGAACCATCGGGCATCAGGCGGATATCCCTTGGGTCAACAACGATGGAGGGTCAGGGGGCGAAACCCGAAACCTTGAAAGGACATCATGTGAAACGCTCCTCCCTGCTGACCCGGACCGCTCTTCTGGCGGCCTTGTGCGCCCCGCTGCCCACCATGGCTGCGACGCCCGCCTTGCCCGTCTTTGATGCCGCCAACTTTGCGGCACCGCGCCCGAACGCCTACTTTCCGCTGGTGGCCCCGGCCCCCGTCACCTTTGCCGGCACATTCACTGCTGAAGACGGCAGCACACTGCCCTTCACCCGCATCCGCACCGTCGTGGGGCCGGGTCCGGTGGTTCTGGGTGTGCCGACCACCGCGATCCGCGATGACGAATACGAAGGCCCCAACCTCACCGAAAGCTCTACCGATTACTACGCCACCGACAAGGACGGCGCGGTGTGGTACTTTGGCGAGGATGTCCGCGCCTTCACCTATGACGCTGCGGGCAGGCTGACCGGCGAAGGCCCGGGACCGTCCTGGATTGCCGGGAAGGATGCGGCTTTGCCGGGGATCATTCTGCGCGCGCAGCCCGATACATCCGAAGTGCTGTTCCGCGCCCACGCGCCAAAGGCACAGGAGATGGAGTTTTCGACTGTCGTGGCGGTCGGGCTGACCGAAACCGTTCCGGCCGGCACGTTTGCGGATGTCGTAAAGGTCTACACCGAAAGCGCCGCCGACCCCGGCTTGCGGGAATACAGCTATTGGGCGAAGGGCATCGGGCTGGTCCGCACCGAAGAGGACCTGTCGGCCAGCCAGGACCATCCGCTGATCGTCTCGGCCCGGAAACCCTGAAGCAGCCAGTTAAACGCACGCGCGGACCAGTTCGATGCGGTCCGCGCGGACCTGTCAGATCAGCCCCGCGTGCTTCATCGCGGCCTTGATCTTCGTCTTGGTGCCGTCGGTCAGACCGACCAGCGGCAGGCGAACCTCTTCGCTGCACAGCCCAAGGACCGACAGCGCATACTTGGCGCCCACCAGACCTGGCTCGATGAAGATCGCCTCGTGCAGCGGCATCAGCTTGTCCTGATACTCCAGCGCGCGGGCATAGTCGCCGCGCAGGGTGGCCTCCTGAAACTCGGCACAGAGGCGCGGGGCGACGTTGGCGGTGACGGAAATGCACCCCACCCCGCCATGCGCGTTGAAGCCAAGCGCCGTGGCATCCTCACCCGAGAGCTGGACGAAATCCGCCCCGCAGGACGCGCGCTGCTGGCTGACCCGCTCGATCTTGCCGGTCGCATCCTTGACGCCGATGATCCGCGGCAGCTTGGCCAGTGTGCCCATCGTCTCGGGCGACATGTCCACAACGGACCGTCCCGGGATGTTGTAGATCACGATCGGCAATTTGCAGCAGTCATGCAGCGCGGTGTAATGGGCAATCAGGCCCGCTTGCGTCGGCTTGTTGTAGTAGGGCGTGACAACCAGCGCGGCCGATGCCCCCACCTTCTCGGCGTGGCGCATCAGGCTGATGCCCTCGACCGTGTTGTTGGACCCTGCGCCCGCAACCACCGGAATGCGGCCTGCGACGGCGGCCACGACCTCCTCGATCACCTTCTGATGCTCGGCGTGGGACAGTGTCGGGCTTTCGCCCGTGGTCCCGACCGGAACGATCCCGTGCGAACCTTCGGCAATGTGCCAGTCCACCAGTTTCTTCAGCGTCACCAGATCCAGCTCGCCGTTCTTGAACGGCGTCACCAGGGCAGGAAGGGACCCTCTGATCATGACGCTTCTCCTATCATGGGCGGGATTGCCCGAAAGCGCGTTCCTCTTAGCCGCTGGGCGGTGCAAAGCCAAGTCTTGGCCACTAACGCACTCGTGGGTTGTCGGCGGCGGGCAGGTCAGGCAGATTCAGGGACATGACAGGCAAGAAAAAGATGATCCGGGCGCTGGGACTGGCCGTGGCCCTCCTTGCGCATCCGGTTTGGGCAGATACGACACAGGCGATGCGGACTGCGCTGGAGCTGGTCGCGAAAAAGGATTGGGAGGGTGCGCTTGCGGTCGCCCCCTCTGGTGTAGGGCGCGACGTGATCGAATGGCAGCGCCTGCGGGCGGGCGACGGGCGGCTGGGAGAGTATGAGGATTTCCTGAAGCGCCGCCCCGACTGGCCCGGCCTGCCCTTGCTGCGCGAAAAGGGCGAAGAGGCAGTGGCCCGGTCCGACGACCCGGCCCGCGTGATCGCATGGTTCGATGCCGGACTTCCCGAAACCGGAACGGGTGCCATCGCCTATGTCCGGGCGCTCCTTGCCGCAGAACGCGCGGCGGATGCCGAGACCGAAGCAATGCGCGCCTGGTCTACCCTGCCCTTCGCGGCTGCGGACGAAGAGACCCTGATCGGCCTTGCGCCCGAAGCGGTGGGTTTTGTCCATGAACTGCGGCTGGACACATTGCTGTGGGACGGTCGCTCCAAGGAAGCCGAGCGCATGCTGAAGCGCGTGCCGGAAGACCTGCGCGCGTTGGCGCGGGCACGGCTGGCCCTGCAAGCGCAAAGCAAGGGCGTGACCGGCCTGATCGAAGCAGTGCCCAAGGCCCGGACCTCGGACCCGGGGCTTGCCTATGACCGCTTCATCTGGCGGATGAAGAAGGATCTTTATGACGAGGCGACCGAACTGATACTGGAGCGGTCGACATCCGCTGAAACCCTGGGCCGCCCCGAAGCCTGGGCCGAACGGCGCGCGATCCTTGCGCGTTACCTGATGCGGAACGGTCGCGTCAAGGAAGCCTACCGTGTTGCAGCGAACCACCATCTGCCGACCGACAGCGGCGCTTCGGCCTATGCGGATCTTGAATTCCTGTCCGGCTTCATCGCCCTGCGCCGGCTGAACGACCCCGGGACGGCCCTGAAGCATTTCCAACATCTGCTGGCCGGGGTGTCGACCCCCATCAGCCTGGCACGGGCGCATTACTGGATCGGGCGGGCGCAAGAGGCCGCGGGCCAAGACGGCACCGCCAGCTACAAGGCGGCGGCAGCGCATCAGACGGCGTTTTACGGGCTTCTGGCTGCGGAACGGCTTGGTCTGTCACTGGACGCGGGCCTTCTGGCCAAGCCCGCCACGCCCGATTGGCGCAGCGCTGCCTACACCCAATCCTCGGTGGTTGCAGCGGTTGAGCTTTTGCTGAAGGCCGGTGATCGCACGCTTGCCAAGCGCTTCCTTTTGCACCTTGCCGAAGGACAGGATTCTACAGGTCTGGCGCAGATGGCCGACATGACCCTCGCTTGGGGCGAGCCGCATCTGGCGGTCCTTGTCGCCAAACAGGCGGCCGAACGCGGGCTGATCCTGCCCGATGCCTATTATCCGGTGCCGGACTTTGTGCCGGACGGGCTCAAGGTCAGCCGCGCGCTGGCACTGTCGATCTCGCGGCGGGAAAGCGAGTTCGATCCTGCTGCCCGGTCGTCGGCCGACGCGCGAGGGCTGATGCAGGTGCTGCCGGGCACGGCCAAACACATGGCGGAAAAGCTGGGCAAACCCTTCGATGCCTCGAAACTGATTTCCGACCCTGCCTACAACGTCACCATGGGGTCGGCCTACCTGGCCGAAATGGCCGAGGAATTCGGCCCGTCGATTGCGCTGATCGCGTCGGGCTACAACGCTGGCCCCGGTCGCCCCCGCCGGTGGATCACCGAATTCGGCGACCCCCGGCGCGCGGATGTGGACGTGGTCGACTGGATCGAGACGATCCCCTTTGCCGAAACGCGGACCTATGTGATGCGCGTGGCCGAAGGCGTGGTGATCTACCGGGCCAAGCTGAAGGGTGCCGTGGGGCCGGTGCGGATCACCGAGGAACTCAAGGGCTAAGGTTTGTGCCGCATCTCCAGCTGCGCCAGCCGCACCTGGCGCAGCGCCTCGACCAGAAGCGCGGTCAGCAGGCCAAAGCTGAGGAACCCGTTCACTGCAGCCATGACTGCAAGGATACGCCACTCGGGATGTGGCACGACATCGCCGAGGCCCAGAGTCGAAAAGGCGACAATCGAGAAATAGACCGATTCCTCGAACGACGGAAAGGCTCCAATGGCGTGCAACGTGATCGCCCAGACCCAGACCCCAATCGTGATCACCATCAGCACCCACAGTCCAACGGCCACCAGCATGATCAGAAGCTTTGGCCGCTGCGGTGGCGCGATCAGCCAGGGGTGAACCACGCGAAAGGCCGACTCGAGCAGGAGGGCCGCCATTGCCATCAGAAGGACATTCAGCACCAATAGGCCTGAACCAAGCGCGATCTGGAGAAGCATTGCATCCCTTCTGGACTAAGCCACTGTCAGACCTTATCTGAAGCCAATCATGGTGGCCAAGTCCGATCCCAACTCCAAACTGATCGCCGAAAACCGGCGTGCGCGGTTCGACTACTCGATCGAAAGCGATCTTGAAGCCGGGATCATGCTCTTCGGTTCGGAAGTGAAAAGCCTGCGCCAGGGCGGATCGAACATCGCGGAAAGCTATGCCTCGGTCGAAGGCGGCGAGTTGTGGCTGATCAACGGCTACATCGCGCCCTACCTGCAAGCCAAAACCTTCGGGCACGAGGAACGGCGGCGGCGCAAGCTGCTGGTTTCAAAGAAGGAACTCTCGCGTCTGTGGTCAGCCGTGGGCCGCGAAGGCATGACCATCGTGCCGATGAAGATGTACTTCAACGACCGGGGCATCGTAAAGCTGAAGCTGGGCATCGCCAAGGGTAAGAAGCTGGCCGACAAGCGCGAGACCAGCGCCAAGCGCGACTGGGACCGCGACAAGGCCCGGCTGATGAAGCAAAACAGTCGCACCTGATTTTTGCACAAATCACACATTTCTTGCCGGATTCATCGGTTTCTGTCACTGTCTGCACTACCGGACAGAAAGTCCGGGGAAATGGCCGGGCAAATCCGGTAGGGAACTGGCCAAGCGGGAA
Source organism: Paracoccaceae bacterium (assembly GCA_031374565.1). Lineage (GTDB taxonomy): Bacteria > Pseudomonadota > Alphaproteobacteria > Rhodobacterales > Rhodobacteraceae > Tabrizicola. The sequence goes on from JANMGI010000216.1 coordinate 7,101, forward strand.
AGGTAAACGGTATGGGTATGGACCTGATCATTCAGATCATCGCGGGACTTCTGGGCGGCAACGCAGCGGGTGCAGGGTTGAAGAACCTTAGCCTTGGGACGGCGGGAAACTCGGTTGCAGGTGCCGTCGGTGGCGGGCTTGGCGGCCTTCTGATGGGCATGCTTGGTGGTGACGGTGCCATGGCAGATGCTGCGGCAACGGCGGCCTCGAACCTCGACATCGGTTCGATCATCCAGTCGGTCGCCGGCGGTGGCATCGGCGGCGCAGTGCTGACCGCGATCATCGGCATGCTGAAGAAAGCTCTGGTCAAGTAACCGGGCGAAAATCCTGGCGCGGGGACCCTTCGGCCCCCGCGCCGCTTGCACGGCAAAGCCTTGCGTGGGTATATCCCGGAAACCCCCGGGAGGCTGCCAATGACCCCTTCGCCCCAGGACTACCCCAAGACGCTGGTTTCGACCGACTGGCTGGCAAAACACTTGCGCGATCCCGACCTGCGGGTGCTGGATGCAAGCTGGTATCTTCCCGCCCAGAACCGCGACGCGAAGGCGGAATACGCAGCCGGCCACATCCCAGGCGCGCGGTTCGTCGACATCGACGAGATTTCCGACCAACGCTCCAGCCTGCCCCACATGGCCCCGCCACCCGAGAAGTTCATCAGCCGGATGCGGGCGATGGGCGTGGGTGACGGCCATCAGGTCGTGATCTACGACGGAATGGGGATTTTCAGCGCCGCCCGCGTCTGGTGGACCTTCCGGCTGATGGGAAAGATTGACGTGGCGGTCCTCGACGGCGGCTTCCCGAAATGGCAGGCCGAGGGCCGCGAGATCGAAGACATGCCCCCCGTCGTTCGCGACCGGCACATGACCGTCTCGCGCCAGAACCACCTGGTGAAGGACGTCACGCAAGTCGCCCATGCGGCAAAGCTGGGCGAGGCCGAAATCATCGATGCCCGCTCTGCCCCCCGCTTCCGGGGCGACGCGCCCGAGCCTCGTGCCGGTCTGCGGTCGGGCCACATACCGGGGTCGAAGAACATTCCCTTCGGCGATGTCCTCAATCCCGACGGCACGATGAAAAGCCCACCTGACCTGCGCGCGGTCTTTGACGCGGC
>JANMGI010000228.1:0-5954 GCA_031374565.1 Paracoccaceae bacterium
CTGCCCGCTGGCCTGACCGGCTGCCTGCCTCAGACCGGATAGGCCCGCGCCCCGAAAATCGCGCTGCCCACCCGGACATGCGTGGCACCCTGGGCAATCGCCGCCTCGAAATCCCCACTCATCCCCATCGACAGGCCGCTCAGCCCATGGTCTGCCGCCATCTTCGCCAGCATCGCGAAATGCGGGGTCGACTCTTCACCTTCGGGCGGGATGCACATCAGCCCCACGGGTGCCAGGTCCATTGCCCGGCAGTCTTTCAGGAACCCCGCAAGATCGCCCGGCAAGACCCCCGCCTTCTGCGGTTCCTCTCCGGTGTTCACCTGCACGAAAAGCTGAGGCAAACCGCCCCGCGCCTGCCCTAGGCTGGCGAGCTTCAGCGCCAGTGAGGGCCGGTCCAGGGTATGGATCGCATCGAAAAGATCGACCGCGACCTTGGCCTTGTTGGTCTGCAACGGCCCGATCATATGCACCTTGACCCCGGCAAAACGATCCCGCCAGCCCGGCCACTTTCCGGCAGCTTCCTGCACGTAATTCTCGCCGTAAACCCGATGCCCTTCCGCCAGCACCGCCAGTACCCGCTCAGGGGGCTGAACCTTTGACACCGCGATCAGCGTCACCGACCCTGTCGCCCGCCCCGCTGCCGCCTCGGCCCCGCGCACCCGCGCCAATATCTCTGCCAATGCCATGCATCGCCCCCGTTTCAGGGCAACCTAACCGCGCCATGCAAAAAGGAAAGAGCGGGCATGGCCCGCTCTTTCGCCATCGTCCAAACCTGCAGGATCAGAACGCGAATTTCAGCCCAACGTCGGCAAAGGTGCGGTCATCAACCCCGGTGTTGTTCTGCATGACAATGCCACCGGCAGCGGACGCGCCTCCACCAAGGTCATATGACCCGCCAAACCCAAGGTGGGCGGTGTCGGTCGAACCGGAAAGGTGGCCGCCGTTGAAGAAACCCGCGTCGTTGCCGTAGTCAGTGTAGAACGCAGTGATCTTGGTCGCACCCGTCACATAGTCAACCGACACAGCGTAAGCCGCATCAGCACCCGACACGTCGCTGTCAGCAACTTTTGCCTTTACCGTTGCTGCCCCGAAGCTGGCCGAGCCGGAAAGCGAGACCAGATCTACCCCCGTGAAGGTGTCGGTTTCCCAACCCAATGCGACCGCATAGCTGCCAGCCGCATACTTGGCCCCGACGTTGTAGGTGCGATCCCCCGATATCAACTGGCCCGACCCGACCCCCAGGGACAAGGCCCCGGCGCTAAAGTCATAGGACACGGCGGTCTTGTGGGTGCCGACGAACTTGATCTCCTGCAAGGCGTCGTTCGGCCCGTAGCCGACGCCCGACACTTGGCCGACCAGCGCATCCGCCGCACCGCTGACATCGCCCATCGTGACCTTGCCGAACGCGCCCGAGATGTAGACGGTCGAGTCGTTGTTCGACGTGTTGCCCTGACCCGACTGGTCGTTGCGAACCGAGGCGCCGAAGGACAGGCCTGAGTCTGTTTCGCCCGACGCGGTAAAGACGACGCGAACGCGCGAGCTGAACGCGGTCGACGTGCCTGCAGCAGTGTCCGAATAGCTCAGCCCCATCCGGGCTGAACCCGACATCGTCACTTCAGCCGCCGCTGTGCCAGCCAGAAGGACCAGGGCGCCAGTCGCAAGAAGGGTGTGTTTCATGCTCTTTCCCTCATTCGGCAAGGCGGCGGCACAAAGCTCTTCGCCCTGTCTCATCTTTGGGGCCAAGTATGCGCCTTTCTTCAACCCGCGAAAACCTTTGTCCAATCCCTTGAAGCAACGGTCCCCGGCGTTGGTGTCACGCTTGCCACAACCAGCGCATGGCGTGAAAAATGAAAAGAGCGGGCAATGCCCGCTCTTTCCGTATCGTCTGATCCCGAAGGATTAGAACGAGAACTTCAGGCCAACGTCGGCGAAGGTGTTGTCCGAAGCGACGTCGTTCAGCTGCTGAACGATGCCACCGGCAACCGAAGCGCCGCCGCCGAGGTCGTAGGAAGCGCCGATACCCACGTGCTGGGTGTCGTTGAGTGCGACTTTGGTGTTGCCGAAGTCGGTGTAGAACGCGGTCAGCGTGGTCGCGCCAGCAGCATAGTCAACCGACAGAGCCCAGGTGGTGTCTTTGCCCGAGATGTTGCTGTCCGACACGCGAGCCTTGACGGTCGCGGAACCGAACGTGACCGAACCGCCAAGCGAGATCAGATCTTCAGCGGGAATCAACAGGGCGGCATCAGCAGTCTCATAGCCAAGAGCGACCGAGTACATGTCGGTGGAATACTTCACACCGATGTTCATTTCGCTGCGGTCGCTTTCCAGCTGACCTGCGCCAAGACCGAAGGTCAGTGCGCCAGCGCTGTACTCGTAGTACACTGCAGTTTTGGTGGTACCGATGAAGTCGATTTCCTGCAGCGAGTCATTCGGGCCGTAGCCGACGCCCGAAACCTGGCCAACAAGCGCATCAGCAGCGCCGCCAACGTCGCCCATGGTCAGCTTGCCGAACGCGCCCGAGATGAACACGGTCGAGTCGCCGTTCGAGGTGTTGCCAACGCCCGACTGGTCGTTGCGAACCGAAGCGCCGAACGAGAAGCCCGAGTCCGACTCGCCGGAAGCGGTGAAGATGATCCGGACGCGCGAGCTGAACTGGGTCGACGAACCAGCGGCGGTATCGGAATAGACCAGACCCATGCGGGCGGTACCGGTGGTGGTGACTTCAGCGGCAGCTGCGCCTGCGAACAGAGCCACGGCGCTGGTCGCGAGAAGAATCTTTTTCATGTTTTCCCTCTTTCTTCAAGGTAAGCCCGCCGCAGGGGAATCCGCAGGGGAATGGAGGGTATTTCACCCTTGCCGCCCCGGATTGCAACGCTGGCAAACTGCGCTGCGGAATTCGGCAGAAAGTTGGTGCAGCAAAGTCACAGGTCAGGTTTCCCCGGTTCCCACCCTCTGCCTCGTCCAATGGATCGCGTGCGCGCGCACGCGCGTGATGCCGAAAGCCCTTGGCAGGCCCCATGCCCTCGGCTAGACAGCAGGCAGGGGTTCAAAGGGTGGCCGGATGATCTTGCATCAACTCGCACGGGTGGCATTGGCAGCAGGCCTTGCAGTGTCGCTTTCGGCCTGTGGCGGCGGCATAGGCAGTGGAAACCTGTTCGGCAAGCGCACCTCGATCCCTACCGAAGAGCAGATGACCCGCAAGGAACGGGCCGACGCGCAGCGCGCTGCCAATGCGGCGGCCAACCCGGACCGCGCAGAGAAGGGCTCGTCGATCTGGGATCTGTTCTCGAACTCGGACGATCCGAACACCACAGTCGAGGTCAACAAGTATATCTGGCAGGCCTCGCTTGAGGTGCTGAACTTCCTGCCCGTCGAATCGGTGGACCCCTTCACCGGGGTGATCGTGACCGGCTACGGTCGGCCTCCGGGCGGCGGCAAGGCCTACCGCGCGACGATATATGTGCAGGACCCTGCCTTGGATGCCCGCAGCCTGAAGGTGGCGTTGCAAGGCCAGGGCGGCGGTTCGGTCGCGCCGGAAACTGTCCGCGCTGTCGAGGATGCGATTCTGACCCGCGCCCGCCAGCTGCGCATCCGCGACAGCAAGCTTTAAGCGGCCCTTTGCAGACTGGACCTTTGGGCTTGCCTCGGTGTAACTCCGCGCAAGACCAAGCATGAGGCCCGTAATGTCGCGCTATGAACCCTCACGGATCGAACCTCACTGGCAACAGGAGTGGGACAAGGCAGGGGCATTCACGGCCAAGCGCGACCCGTTGAAGCCGAAGTATTACGTGCTTGAGATGTTCCCCTACCCGTCGGGCCGAATCCACATGGGCCACGTTCGTAACTACACGATGGGCGACGTGGTCGCGCGTCACAAGGCAGCGTCAGGGTTCTCTGTGCTGCACCCGATGGGCTGGGACGCCTTCGGGATGCCCGCCGAGAACGCCGCGATGGAGCGGGGCGGGCATCCCAAGGACTGGACCTACGGCAACATCGCCGACATGAAGGACCAGATGAAGCCTTTGGGCCTGTCGATCGACTGGTCCCGCGAACTCGCCACCTGCGACCCGGAGTACTACGGCCAGCAGCAGGCCATGTTCATCGACATGATGGAAGCGGGCCTCGTCTACCGGAAGGCCGCCGTGGTCAACTGGGACCCAGTCGACATGACGGTTCTGGCCAACGAGCAGGTGATTGACGGCAAGGGCTGGCGGTCTGGCGCTGCCGTTGAACGGCGCGAGCTGACGCAGTGGTTCTTCAAGATCAGCGACTACTCCGAGGAGTTGCTGTCGGCGCTGGACGGGCTGACCAACTGGCCGGAAAAGGTGCGCCTGATGCAGGCGAACTGGATCGGCAAGTCGCGCGGATTGCAGTTCGGGTTTGAAACGGTAGGGGCACCCGCCGGGTTCGAGACGCTGGAGGTCTACACCACCCGCCCCGACACGTTGATGGGCGCGTCGTTTGCGGCGATTTCCCCGGATCACCTCCTTGCCAAGACGCTGGAAGCCGACCCCAAGGTGGCGGCGTTCCTGGCTGAGGCGCGCAAGGGCGGCACCACGGCCGAGGCGCTGGAAACCGCCGAGAAAATCGGTCTGGATACCGGCATCCGCGTCAAGCACCCTCTTGATTCAAAATGGGAACTCCCCGTCTGGATCGCCAACTTCATCCTGATGGACTACGGCACCGGCGCGATCTTCGGCTGCCCCGCGCATGACCAGCGGGATTTGGACTTTGCGCGGAAGTATGGGTTGCCGGTCCTTGATGTCTTCAAACAACATAAGGATGGACCTGATGTTGGAGACATTGCTTTCGTTGCCCCGAAGACAGACGTAGTTCAATACGTAAGGGCGATTAATCATAGCGGTATGTTAGACGCTGAGAAGGCGATTGACACTGCGATTGAGTTCTTTGAAGACAACAGCATTGGCAAAGAGGTGACCAAGTTCCGCCTGCGCGACTGGGGCGTTTCCCGCCAGCGCTACTGGGGCTGTCCGATCCCGGTGATCCACTGCGCGACCTGCGGTGTGGTGCCGGAAGCCAAGGCGAACCTGCCCATCGAACTCCCCTATGACGTCAGCTTCGACATCCCCGGCAACCCCCTGGACCGGCACCCCACCTGGCGCGATTGCACTTGCCCGAAATGCGGGGCCAAGGCCCGGCGTGAGACGGACACGATGGACACCTTCGTGGATTCAAGCTGGTACTACGCCCGCTTCACCGCCCCCCGCGCGACGACGCCCACAGTGCTGGAGGATGCCGCCTACTGGATGAACGTCGACCAGTATATCGGCGGTGTCGAACACGCGATCCTGCACCTCCTTTATTCCCGCTTCTTCGCCCGGGCGATGCACAAGACCGGCCACCTGCCGGTGAAAGCCATCGAGCCGTTCAATGCGCTGTTCACCCAAGGCATGGTGACGCATGAGATTTACAAAACGACCGACGCACAGGGCCGCCCAGTTTACCACCTGCCCGAGGATATTGTCTGGAAGGATGACAAGCCATTTGTTCGCGTTCGGACACGTGACCTGTCGATCTTTCCGGAGGCAAACTACCTGTCGAAAGACGAGGTGAGCCCCGGCATCTTTGAGTTCCTTCAGGCAGCCGAGGTCATCCCCTCGGCCAAGATGTCCAAATCCAAGAAGAACGTCGTCGACCCGATGAACATCATCGCCTCCTTCGGGGCCGACACCGCCCGCTGGTTCGTGATGTCCGACTCGCCGCCGGAGCGGGATGTGGAATGGACATCTTCGGGTGCCGAGGCTGCGTTCAAGCACCTCTCCCGCGTCTGGAGCCTCTGCGACCGGATCGGCCAGATGCCCGCCGACCACAAGGGCGAGGGCGATACCGATCTTGCCCGCGCCACCGCCAAGGCCATCGACGAGGTGACCAAGGGCATCGAGGGTTTTGCCTTCAACAAGGCCATCGCCAGCCTTTACGCCTTTACCAACACC